>JANYLD010000375.1 GCA_025363835.1 Armatimonadota bacterium | reverse complement strand
GGACCGGCAACCTCATTGAACCGACCCTCGTTGAAGGCGTTCCCGAGGACGTAAAGCTCTCTTGCGAAGAGGTCTTTGGCCCGGTCCTCACTTTGCGTTCCTTCTCGGATCTCGACGAAGTCCTCGCTCTAGTCAACAGCTCATCCTATGGCATCCACGCTGGCATCTTCACCCACGATCTTCGAGTCGCAGAAAAGGCCTTTCGAACGTTGGAAGTCGGTGGCGTCATCGTCAACGACTACCCAACCCTCCGCTTCGACAACATGCCTTACGGCGGGGTGAAGCAAAGCGGTTTTGGCCGCGAAGGCGTGCGTTACGCCATGGACGATATGACCGAGCCCCGGGTTATGCTGACGCGGACGATCTAATGACACCGGTTTTCTACCGGGATTCAGCGCAAACCGCCGCGGAAACTCCGAACTTGGAGCCTCTTGCCATAGACTGATCTGTTGTGGGCGAGCGCTATTATCCTGTTCAAACCAGCAAAGCGCCGCTTTATTTGTACGCTGCGCTCATCTCCTCCCCGATGGTCGCCGCCATCGCCCTGGCCGGCTTCTCGGAATTCATTCCCGCGGCTTTGATGTGCATCACAGTCTTCATCCTCCTGCTCATATATGCGTCTGGGTTCCGCATCCGTTACGAGGTTGACGACAACGAAATCCGATTCAGGCAAGGCATCTTTGCAACCTGGAAAATTCAGATCAAAGGCATCACTCGAGTCCTGCCGGCTCGAGGACCTGCGGGGATCTCCGTTCGCAACATCGACTGCCTGCTCATCGAGGCGGGCAAGCAAAGGCGTCTCGTCGCAGCCCCAGATCCGGAAGCGTTTCTGGACGAGTTGGCGGCCCGCGCTCCCCACCTGCGACGCTATGGCATGGAACTTCGAGGAACTTTAAAGATGTCTGCCGAATTAGGTTGATTAGAAACCCCGCTTTAGGGCGGGTGCAATAATCGGAACACGGGCGCACACCCGAGGAGTAAAAGCATTCATGAAACTGCGTAGCGCATTGACCGTATGGGGCGCCTTGGCGTTGACCGCCTTATCGATGGCGCAAGCCACCCAGAGCACTTCACTCTCGATCGGAGATCCCGCGCCGAAGATCACGGTTAGCAAGTGGGTCAAAGGCACGCCCGTCACCACCTTCGAAAAAGGCAAGCTTTATGTGGTCGAATTTTGGGCGACCTGGTGCGGCCCCTGCAAAGTCAGCATCCCTCACCTAACTGAGCTTGCCAAGAAGTACTCGGGCAAGGTCGACTTTGTTGGCGTCAGCACTTTTGAACAGGACCAGAAGCTCGTCAAGCCGTTCGTCGATACCATGGGCAGAAAGATGTCCTATAACGTGGCCATGGACCAAGTCCCACAGGGTGACGAGCACGGTCAACACGGAGCAATGGCTCAAATGTGGATGGAAGCAGCCGGCCAAGACGGCATCCCTACCGCATTCATTGTCGACAAGGAAGGCAAGATCGCATGGATCGGACAACCAATGGGCATGGACGATGCCCTCGCCAAAGTAGTGAACGGAACCTACGGGCCGGATGACTATGCCAAGGCCAAAGTGGCACAGCAGCATGCCATGAAAATGACCGAATATCAGACTCGGATGTCGAAAGCGATGCAGGCTAAAGACGAACCCGGAGTTATGGCGATTCTCGACGAGATGATCGCAGATCCAGACCCGGAATTTCAAGCCCAGGGCGGCCTCGCCAAGTTCCAGATCCTAATCTCCGGCAAGAACTATGACGATGCCTACAGCCTCGGAAAGACGATGTTGAACGGCGCGTTGAAAGACAACTCCGACGGCTTGAACACCCTCGCTTGGGGGATCGTTGACCCGGCCGCGAAGATCGAGAGCAAGGACTTGGACTTGGCTATGTCCGCCGCTCAGCGATCGGTCGATCTAAATAAGAACTCTGCCAATCTGGACACACTGGCCCGCGTGTACTTCGACAAGGGCGACAAGGCAAAAGCCATCGAACTCGAAAAGCAAGCGATCGCGATCGCTCCGAAGGATCAAAAGAAGTCCCTCCAGGACACCTTGAAGTCGTACACCGGCTAGAAAAGTGGCACGTGCGGACCGGCTTGTATCCCTCGGGTGTCGAGCCCGAGGGATACACATTTACCTAACTTGATGGACCGGGCCTTGCTAAATGATTTCAACGTCGGCCCATCAGCCGTCCGACCGAGGGCAAAGCCTTAAGTGTAAACCGAATATTTCCGCCAAGTAACCGACCATTTTCCCGCAATCTGCTTGAGGATCGCGGTGAGCGTGGCCATGTGGGCCGAGGGCCCGATCTGGGCTCGCACGATCGCCGTCTTCCCATCTTTTGAAAATCCGGGCACCCATGCACTCACCCAACCTCGAGCTGTTGGATAGACCTCTTCAAAGGTCTTTCCGATAAATGGCGGCTCAGGTCCGGGGAACGCATTGCCTACCTGGATCTTGGGATCAAATTGCATGCCCTCGTAGAAGATGGGCCGTGAGCTGAGATTCTGACGAATGACATTTCGACGAACCAAATCGTCCCAAGCGTCTTTGGGCAAGTCCTTTTGGCCGGTTTCGTAACTCACCTGAGCCGCGTTAATCAAAGGCTCCACGGATTTCGGGTTTCTCTCGTGTAGGACAATGAGATTCTTATCTGGCGAGGCTGGAGCGGGGAAATCCTTGTCTGACGCAACAGCCAGTAGGAGCGCCTCTAATACGTCGCGATCGGGCGCCCCTGCGATCTTCTCTGCAGTAAGCGGGATCGGCTGCGCCTTCGCTTGCAGTGCGTTCTGGGCCACGGAGCGCACTCCTCCCAGAGGCGAGATCGCTATCACCGCGACCATAAGGATTTTCATTGAGTCTGTCTCGTGTCTGGTGGCTTCCACCAATTTCATTATCTTACAGACGTTTGACGACAACAAGGGGGATTTGATTAATTCATGGCCGCGACCATCACATCACGGGCCAAATATAGGGCAGGTCCTCCGGTTCATTCCAGCCGAACTGCCGATAGAATTCCGGGTCCTTTCTCAAAAGGTTGCTCCGATGCGCCGAGTGAAATTCGGGATTACCAAGCCACGGCGGCAGGCCCGTTTCAGGAAATTGACTGAGCCTGGCCCTAATATTCTCCGCCACTGTGTCCTTGTAGCCTCGGCTCGTCCACTCGTTGCATATGGCCAAAGCGTATTCGCAAAGGGCATGCTCATAGCCGCGCCACATCTTCGTTGCCGGATCATTTCTCCAACCCTTCGCTTCTGGATTGGAAAGCACATTGAGAAGTTGCATGGCTTCCACTCTTTGCTTGCCAAGTCGCTTGGTATCGATCACCTGGGCTGATTCCTCAAAGGAACAAAAGGGCAAAAAGGTATTCACGGAAACAAAGTATGGCGCTCAACGGCCGGACCGGAGGGGCTCCAATTAAGGCGGCTAATGTGTAGCCGCCGAACCTTAAAGTCCGCATCCCAGGCGTGGAAGCAAATGCAGTGCCCGCCGCTTGGCCCAACCACGACTGAATTGTGTCCGGGCCCGAAAAGTCCGTCGCCGGACGTGAGCACGCTTGGACCCTCGCTCGCATGAGCGTCGATGTAGGGTCCCAGAACGTGGTCGGCAACCGCACACCCAACTCCGTAGTTGGCCGCCTCCCAACGTCCGCCGCTATAAAACATCCAATATCTCCCCTGCCGAAACACCACGAAGGGCCCTTCTACGCAGTTCCAAATAGGCCAAATTCGGTCATACCAGAACCGATTGCGCTCAAATATCTGCCAATCCCCCTGGGCTCTAAGAACAGGTTTCGGTTCCCCAGCCGCACTTAAAAGATCGCTCGCCAAGGGGACGACAGCGATGCCGGTGCCCGCCGGCGCATCAAAGAAGTCCTTGGCAAAAAACAAATACCATTTTCCGTCTGCAGGATCCCGAAAAGGGTGAGCGTCAATGGTAAAAGGCTCTTTGGGCATCAACGGCGCGTCACTGCCGATATAGGGTCCCTCCGGTTGCTCTGAGACAGCAACCCGAATCTTATGCTCCTCCCCCGCCTCTCCGCCGGCCGAGTAATACATGTAATAGCGCCCCTCTCTTTCCGCAACCTCCGGCGCCCAGAAGGCGAGACTGTCCATCATTTTAGGCGCCGCCAACGCCCCCCCGACGAAATCCCATGTCTCAAGATCTGGCGAGAAGAGAACCGGAAATTGCCTCCCCGTCTCTGCTAAAGTGGGCCGCTCGGGTGAATCGGTACCGTAGGCGAAGTAGCCGCCATTCGTTCGAAGAACGAATGGATCGGCAAAGTAGCCTGGCCAACGCACCAGCTGGAAGCTGGTGTCACTAGCCAACGGTCACCCTTCGTCGCACGGTTCCCGCTCGTTCGTGCTTCGCTATCAGGTCGTAAACTCCGGGCTTCACGACCCACTGGAGGACAGCCACGTCGCTGGTCTCGTCAAAGCCCCACGCAAAGCCGCTCGAGGTCACGTGGCTCCAGCCGGTCAACTGCCCAACATCCTCTCGTAGGCGCCCCGAGACCAGCCACACGGGCTCGGCCGTGCCGGAATAGTCAATACTCTCGCCCTCGCGAGTGATCTCGCCAACCACGCCGCGGCAAAGCTTACGGTTCACTGCGTTCTTAGTCACGTTTGTCGGAAGCCAGCCCGAATTTGCAACCACAAAGCGCACCCTAAACGCACCATCACCGGCGGTGTCTACGAGAACGTCACGAATCTCCAGGCATGGCGACGCCATCGCCTGCCAAACGACCCACTCGCCCAACGGCCCAACTTCCGCCTCGAGGAAGTCTGGTGGGGGGTTGCGGAAGGCGTAGGAGCTGTCCCAGCCGCCAATCTCAATCGCACCAAGCTGGGGATGATCGAACGGCTTCCAGTCCACATACCCCTTCCCGCCCAGCTTCTCATCGCTCCATTTCAGCAGCTTCAAATCGTCTTCGAATGGGTGGTCCCGGAACCAATCGATGTACTTGTAATCGGTAATCCCAGCCTGGCGCTGAGGGGACCATATCTCGGTCGTCCAGCAGTAGACGCCCTGGTGCTCGTACATCCAGTCGTCAAAGACGCCGGTGATGACTTCCTTCGGATGGTATCGAAACTCGTGGTAGTTCGAGATTGCCGGGTAGCCCGTCATCTGCTTTCCCACCTCGCCAATCTTATTGAAAGCCCACAGATCCTCTGGCGGGATGTCGTCGTCCGGCAAGCGGCTCGGCGGTCTCAAGTGCACGCCCGCAAAGGTGTGAAATGTCACCCCGCCGCAAATATTCGGCCGCGCAACCACGGCAGCAACAGCAGCTCGAATCTCTGGCTCGCTAGTAGGAAAGGGCCCGGCTCCTCGCTGCTCAAACTCCTGTCGCCATGCGGATGGGAAATTTCGGTTGATGTCCAGACCCTCTTTCACGCGTCGAGGTCGCATCGTAACCCCATCGAAGTTATGGAAAACGCCTTCCGGCATCAGCCGGTAATACTTTCCGCCTGTATCGCCTGGATCGCGACGCTTCAAAATCCGCGGCTCTTCCTCCGAGACCTTCCATGGTCCATTCGCATCGGGTACTCGCATGTTCAAAATCCGACCGTCCCCGTCTAAATCCTTCCGCTCCAGTCCATAGGGATCGTCTTCATCATAAGGATAGGGCCGAGTGGACGAGCGGATCACGCGTGGCGGCGATTCCAGAGCCCAGTCAGCACCGTCGGGGTTCAATCGCGGCACCAAATAGAACGTACGAGTCTCCAGCGGAGAGGTGTCGGTAACCAACCGATTCAGCAAATGCAAGACTGCGGTTGACGCGCTGACTTCGCTCGCATGGATATTGCCGTCGCACCAAAAAGCGGGTTTGTCGGCTGCCGCCCCCGTCTTCTTGTTCGTCACCGTCATAAGCCAAATGTCTTTGCCTTCATGGCTCTTCCCTATCGACTCCATATCCAACAAATCGGGGTATTCGCGCACGTAAGCTCTTAATAGCTCCGTCAACTCGTCGTATCGGTAGTAACGATTGAATTCGATGGCAGGCATGAACGGGTTTTACCGTTTGCTGGATCGAGGCGTTCCACAATTGACGCAATCCCATTACAATAGAGGCAAGCGCCCATGCCCGATCAATCATCCCTCCAGCAAGCGTTGCCTTTTCTGATCTTTGGACTGATCGGCATTGTTGCCATCGTGATTGGCATAATCTCCTCGAAAATGGAGAAGCAAAGGACTGACGGGCTCGCCAACTTCGCCCGGAGCGCCGGCCTCCAAACCATGTTTCAGAGTGACTTCGACTCCCCGTACACGAATAATTGGTTCTCCAACCTATTCAGCGACACAACCACCAACTACTCAATCCTTGACCGATTCAACGGTTTCAAACCGTTTGGTGAGGGCCACTCCATTCGAATGAGAAATTTGATCGCCGGCCCCAAAGACGGCCTCGAGTGGTACATGTTCGACTATTTCTACACCGTCGGTAGCGGCAAGAATCAGACGCGCTACCACTACGCGATCGTCGCCGCCAACGTCCCTTTCGCCTTCCCGGAGCTCACGTTGAAACCGGAGAATATTCTCACCCGAGTCGGCGAGCATTTGGGCCTTCGAGAGCTCAATTTTGAAGTCAACGAGTTCAACCAGCGCTACTTTGTGACGTGCCCGGACGAAAAGCGAGCCTATGACATTCTTTGCCCGCAAGCCATTGAATACCTCCTAGGATTTCCGGCAAGATGGTGGCAACTGGGCGGGAGTTTAATTGTCATTGCCCAGATGGGAGCCCTTAGGGACGACATGTGCTTTGAAGTCATGCAAGAGATCACCGGCTTTTTGTCCAAGATCCCGAATTACGTCCGACAAGACATTGGCTTCGAACCCCAAAGCACCGGAACGACTGAATAGCCATGGATAACACATCCCCGGTACCGATCATCCCGATAATCCTCATTGCCGTTCCGGTCTTGATTCTGATCTGGGCAGTCATTACAATGAACCGGCTGACCCAACTGAGAAACATGCTTCGTGAAAGCTGGTCGGATATAGACATTCAGTTGAGGCGTCGGCACGACCTTATTCCAAACTTAGTGGAAACGGTCAGGGGCTACGCGGCCCATGAATCAAGCGTGCTCGAAAGTGTGATGCAGGCGCGAGCTGCAGCCATGGTGGCCACCAAATCGCCCGTAGCTCAACTTGCGGTTGAAGGATCAGTCGTTTCGGCACTCAATGGCATGTTCGTGGTGGCGGAAGGTTATCCGCGACTTAAAGCAAGCGCCCAGTTCGTAGCTCTTCAGCAGGAGTTAGCAAACACGGAAGACAGGATCGCGGCGGCGCGCCGGTTCTATAACGCGAATGTTAAAGACTACAACACACTTTGTGCATCGTTCCCATCGTCGCTCATCGCAGGATTGCGGGGCTTGTCGCCTATAACATTCCTGGAACTGGACACGGTCAATGCCCGCCAGGCGCCCCAAATCAACCTGTCGTCGATGCAAGGCAACGCTTAGGCGACTTTGCGAAGCTGGGCGGGAAGCAGGTTTGCGTTGAACACCGTGTCGGCCGCAGTCGCCATCACGACCGCCCTTTCCACCACATTCTCCAGCTCTCGGACGTTGCCGGGCCACCGGTATTGGTGCATAAGCTTTTCAGCTTCGTGGTCGATCCGTAAAGGCTCTCTGCCGTTCTCCGCACAATACTTTTCAAGGAAATAGTGGGCCAGCGGAATGATGTCTTCCAGCCGCTCTCGCAGGGGGGGAATCACAATCTCAATTACCTGCAGTCGATAGAGGAGATCCAGTCGGAACATGCCCTCCGCCACCGCCTCGCGCAGATTTCGGTTGGTCGCGGTAACGACCCTGACGTCAACCTTCATCGGCTTCCCGGAACCGAGCCGCTCGATCTCACGCTCCTGGAGGACTCGTAACAGCTTGACTTGGACGGATGGGGGGATCTCGCCTACCTCGTCCAGGAACAAGGTGCCCTCGTGGGCCATTTCAAATCTTCCCGGCTTGACCCTGTCAGCCCCGGTGAACGCACCCTTCTCGTGCCCAAAAAGCTCGCTCTCAAGCAGAGTCTCCGGCAACGCTGCACAGCTCACAGCCACAAAAGGCTTCGAACCTCGCGATGAGCACTCATGAAGCGCCCGCGCAACCACTTCTTTACCCACCCCGCTTTCGCCACCGATCATGACGGTTGCTCGAGTGTCGGCTACCTGCTGGATTGTGTTGGCTACATCCTTCATCGCCTGCGACTCGGCAATAAAAGCCGGTTTGATGAGGCTGGCGGTCTTGGCGGGGCGGACAATTCCCTCAGTCTTCGCGTCAAAGGCGCTGGCTACAACCCGCTTCAGTACGTCAAGGTCGAAGGGCTTGGTCACATACTCGTAGGCGCCATCACGAATCGCCTGGATTGCCTGCGGAATAGTGCCATACGCGGTCATGATGATGACCGGTGTCTCCGGCTTTAGCTGCATGATGTCGCGCAGAAACTCGTAGCCAGACCGGCCCGGCATCGTGACGTCGGTTAGGACGCAATCCGGACTGTTCTTCTCAAAGCTCTCGAGACCACTTGGAGCATCTTCTGCCACAAACGCGACATAGCCCGCCTTTTCAAAAGCGGCCTGTAAAACAAGCCGGATGTTCGGCTCATCATCAACAATTAAAATACTTCCCTTACTGCTCATGCACTCAGCCTCAATTCGCCGAATTCCGGCACTAACACAACTTCAAACCTTGTTCCTAACTCCGGCTTCGAGTGGACACGAAGGACGCCTCCGTGCGACTCAACGATCTTCCGAACCGTGCTCAGCCCTAAGCCCGTACCCTGCGCCTTCGTGGTAAAGAAAGGCGTGAACAGTCTTTCCAGAATCTCTGGCGACATTCCACACCCCTTATCCTCAACCGCGAATCCCCATCGATGAACTTCTAAAACAACGGTGTCTCCCGGCGCGCTGGCCTGGAGTGCGTTCAACAGAAGATTCCTCACCACCTGCTCGATTCGAAGTTCGTCCAAATCGATTGTCGGCTCGCTATCTGAGTTCTCAAGCTCAAGGTGAACCTTACATGCCATGAATTGCCGAAAATGTGCCGCAACAAGCCGCTTGGCAAGCTCAGCGATGCGCAGGGGCTTGTGGCGTAAGGCGACGGGCTTAGCGAAATCGAGGAACTCATCGCAGAGGTCGTTCAATTTCAAAACCTCTTGCTCGATCACTTTTCCAAACTTGTCCGCGTCTTCGGGGCTGATGGAGACCATCTGGGCGGCGCTTCTGATACCTGTTAATGGATTCCTGATTTCATGAGCGATAGTTGCCGTGACCTGTCCGATCTCGGCCAGCCTGTTAAGCCTTGCACTTTCAACATGTGCCCGCTCAGCTTCCGTGATCTCTTCGACGACGGCCGTAGCTCCTCCACCTTGGACCGGCGTGGCGATGACGGACCAAGTGCGGTCCTCATCCTGGTCGTGTGGCCGCTGTCCAGATCGCTTGCCTTGCAACGCCTCGTTCAGACACTTTTCCAGCGCCTTTCTAAGCGTGGCCGGCGCCTTGTTGAATCGAGCGTCCGCGGACGCGCCCAGAATCCGGTCTGCCTCCGCGTTCTTCCCTACCAAAGCTCCTTCCGAGTCTACAATGACAACGGCGACGCCGAGACTGCTTATAACGGCTTGCAACCGCTTACGCGAAGAGTCCGCCTCTTCTTTTGAAGCCCTTATCTCCGCCAACATCCTCGCATTGCTTAATGCAAGCGCAACGTAGCGGGCCAAGGCCTGTGCGTGCCGAAGGTCAGCTTCCGTAAATTGCTTGTACCCTTCTCGCCTCGACAAATTGAGGACCCCAAGGCACTTCCCGCCCGGCATTGCCAAAGGGATTACAAGAGCGCTCTGGATGCCCTTCTTTCTGGCCACTTTGCGTTTCGCGAGCAGCGGATGGTCCTTCGGGTCATTAATAAGCAAAGCCTGTCCAGACTGGACGCTTGTTCCGGCAATACCTTTGCCTTCCAAAATCGTTGCCCCTTCTGGAATCGCCGCGTCTACTCCCGCTCGAGCGGCAATCACAAACACGCCAGGAGTCTCGCCACGAATAAATATTGAGGCGCCAGAAGATTCAAACCACCGCTCGCAAGCTTTCAAAAGCTCGTTCAAGAAGCCGTGCAGGCCACCCTCGCCGGGTGCCCACGAGATGTCGAGCAATTCTAAAATATCGCTCGGTAGCTTCATGCTGGCCTGTCCCATCGTCCAGATTATCGGTGCGAAAACCTGCTCGCGTTAGTCTGGAAGCCGGTATTAGGACGGAGCTATTCCGTGACTACCTCTCTGAGGTGCTCGGAGCATCGGAGCTGGAGTCCGATTATCAGGAGGCCCTGCATCACTCTATCTTGGATTTGGGCCGGGGAATTGGCCGGTCCTTGGGGCTCCCGATCTCCCCATTATCAACTGCCCCAGCCGGTCTGATCGAAGCTTGCAGTCCCTCCCACTTGGGTGAGCTCTACCAGCAGGCGTTGGAGCATCGGCCGCAAAAGTCGAATGGCAAAATCCACTGGGAACGCAATTCTGAAGGGCGAAGGAAGTCGGGCACTTACTACACCCCCTCTTCATTGATCGACCCCATCCTTGATTTCACATTGTCTCCGCTACTTGGGACCGATTCCGGTCCCAAAACCATCTGCGATCCCTCTTGCGGCTCGGGTGCCTTCCTGATGCGAGCTTGCACCTATATGTCGGAGCACACCGGAGCGCCGATGGCAGAAGTTGCTGCAAGTTCAATCTATGGCTGTGACATCGATTCCACTGCAGTCGAAATTGCACGGTTGCAAATGTGGTTCGCCACGGGATCAGCATTGCCATCGGAGAATCTGCAATGCGCGGATTCGCTAACCGCCGATTGGACAGAACTTTATCCCACCATTTTTCAACGAGGAGGCTTTGATGCCATTATCGGCAATCCTCCTTTTGGCGGCGTCGTCGAAGGCCGCGTATCCGATGCAATTAAGTCCCAGCGATCAGGCCGGTTCGCGAAGATCGGTGGGACGGCCGACTTATCCTATTACTTTGCCGCGCTCGCAGTCGAGTTGATTCAGCCCTGTGGCCGCGTAGGGCTTGTATTGCCGAGGGCTTTTCTAAGTGCATCGTCTGCTTCCAATTTACGACGCCCATCAGGCCGCCGCCTCCACATTATTCACACGTTCGACCGGCACGACGCTTTTGCGGGCGCGGCCATCCACGTTTGTCTGATAGGGTTTGATGACTCGGTCCAGACCCAAAACGCAGAAATTGCAACGCCTACCCGGGGCGGAGCCGATACGGGGTTGCCGGATACCAACGATGGGCTAACGCTAAAAGTGACGGCAAGCCTGATAGTCGATGAAGCCTATCGTATTGCTTCAAAAGTCTTTGATTCAAGAGAAGGCGATTCTCCCAAGCTCCTAACCACTGGTCTTATTGAGCCCGGCGCAAGTCTCTGGGGTATCGACTTATGCAGGTTCTTGAAATCAAAATACCGGCACCCAAGGGTTCCCTTGGACCGGTTGTCCTTACGACGTCAGGAGATGGCCCGGAAGCCGAAGCTCTTAGTAGCAGGCCTGAGCAAACAGATTGAAAGCCTTTTGGATGCAACTGGAGAATACGCTGGAAGCGTCGGCACCTATACGATAACCCACCCTGAAAACGACCTGAGTGAGTTAACCCGAGCCATGAACTACCTCCACTCCGAGCCGATCAGGCAGCAATTTGTCGCGGAACTCGGGCCAACCGCGTTGGGCGGCGGAAATATTACCGTGACAAAACGATTCCTGAAGCAGGTTCTCGCCCAAGGCAAGTTTTAAAAGCCACCTGTGAGAATTGAACTCACGACCATCCGCTTACAAGGCGGGCGCTCTACCGCTGAGCTAAGGTGGCAACGGTAGCTATTCTGACGCTTCGGGGCGGCCATGGGCAAGCACCTGCCGGGACTCGTGCCAACAGATGCTTGCAACTTAGGATTCTTAGGCCTTCGCGGCCTTGGACCGGCGCGGGGCGCGCTTGCGAGTCTTGACCAACTTTGGCGAGCCGTCAGTTCCATAGCCGAGTTTAAATCCGGACGGAAGGTTCTTCAGAGCCTCGACCAATGCGGCGGGCATTTCCACGTTGGCGGCTCGCCGGCGGCCACGGCGGCGGCCAGGGTTGAGTTTCTCAAAGGCTGCGCCCGCATCTTCTGTTGAAGCCATCGCCTGGAGGGCCTTATTCTCAATGCGGAATAGCTCTGAAACGGCCGGGAAAGATAGGAACATGAATCCCTCTCCGCTGATCATCCGGGCTTCTACCGGTACTTGGTACTTCTTAACCCCGACTTTAACCGACAAAATCCCAGCCTTCGGCTGGGCCTTAAACTTTAGTGAATTCTTAACGCTCTGAACTGTTCGATTGGCCATAACTCTTCCTCAAAAGGCAATGCACTATACCTTTACCATTCATGACCTGGAAGAGTTTCTCCCAACCTCTTGGGTTTTACAACTTACTGAATTTGAATGTTATCAATAAGCCGGGTGGAACCGACTTTTACTGCGGTGATTATGGAATCTCCAGAACCAGGCGCTTCCCTTATATGAAGGTCAGATGTATCGACTAACTGAAAGTAGTCAACCACCATCTCAAGGTTCTTTAGCCTTGATCGACTCACCTGAAGCTCCTTTGAAACGATGGTGTGATCGACGTTCTCCCCGGCAAAAGCCTCCGCGCAGCGCGTCAACTCCTGGTAAATAGTCGGGGCAATCTCACGCTCCTGCGGCGTTAGAAAGGCGTTCC
>JANYLD010000367.1 GCA_025363835.1 Armatimonadota bacterium | reverse complement strand
GCGGCCGGGGCAGGCAGATCTGAAGCCTGCTGTGAAGATGGTGGAAGATCAGGAAGCGTCTATTCAAATGGGCTCAACGAAGGTCGATACCGTAAGCTTGAAGTTCAAGGCGCATGAGAATCGGGATAAGAATGGTTTTGGCATGCTATTCAACGTCACCCAGCTAGACGGCTCGTTCTCAGTCGTTATGCCTTCGGGTGAGTTCAGCCTGGACTTCGCGAAGAACGCGAAAGGGGTGACAGTCGTGCACATGGTGCAGCCGGGGCAGAAGCCGTATGTGCTCATGGCTGTTGGCAGCGATTGGGATCGGTTTGTTGGGTGGCGGGTCACCGTCGATGCGGCGGTTGAGCTACAAGCGCCGGCGGCGCCTTAGGTCGGAATTATCGCGAAACCCCCTCCCCTCCCTTGAGGGGAGGGGCCGGGGGTGGGTGATCTTCTTCGTCTAAGTTAGGAGATTCAGCACTCAATACCGCCAGCGGGGCCGAGCCTCGCACGCTTCGCGAATCTGCTCCGCAACCTTCTTCGTGTTGTCCAAAACGTCTCTATTCTTAAACCGCAAGACGACAAATCCGTAAGCCACGATCCGTGCATCCCTTGCAGCGTCCCAGTCCTCACGATTGTCGTGGGCGGCACCGTCAACCTCCACAATCAACTTGACTGCGGTGCACGCAAAGTCAACAAAAGTCTTCTCATCTAGCTTGAGCTGCCGTCGAAACTTGAACCCGGTTTTTTTGTTCTTCAGTTCGTCCCAAAGTGCTTCTTCTGCCCGAGTCGGATTGTTGCGGAGATGCCTTGCAAATTCGCGTGGCTCTAGGGGTTCGCCATCTTCGCCGACCGGCATTGCCGGATTCTATCGGATTTGGGCTTGTGCACAAACCACATATTTGACGCACCCCTGTGTCTGACCTGATTGTCGAGTAGCAAGCTCCTTTTCGGAATGGTTCCGAGTTGGAATCTGCTATTTCAGACTCGACGCTGGCGTCCACCCACCCCCGGCCCCTCCCGTCAAGGGAGGGGAGAGGGACCGCGAAAAAAACCCGGAATCCGAGTGGATTCCGCGTTCTGAGTTCCGAGCTAAACAGGCTTAGCGTCGAGGCCGAAACTTGGCGTTAACCGTCTCGTCCTCACCACGCTCGCGACGCGGGAAAGCGTCAGGAACCTGGGGGGCGTTCATGGGTTCGGCTCGGTTGCCGTTGGGCTCGTTGCCTCCGCCGTTGTTGGTGGCCACGTTGCCGCTGTCGCTGTTACCGCCCTCGTTGTTGCCGCCTTCGTAGTTAGGGCGAGGGCCTCGGTCTCGGCCACCGCGGTCGCCGTAGCCACCACCGCCGCCTCTAGGACCGCCCCGATCACCGCCGCCGCCACCGCCGCGTCCGCCACGGTCGCCGTAGCCACCGCCGCCTCCGCGACCGCCTCGGTCACCGCCGCCGCCTCGGCCGCCGCGGTCTCCGCCGCCGCGTCCGCCGCGATCAGAGCCTCCGCCGTAGTTGCCGGAGCCGGCGGCTGCCGGTGTCGCTGCCTCGTTGTCCTTCAACGTGGGCAGGTCCTGTTTGATGCCAAGGGCGGTGAGGTTGACACGGCCCATGCCGTCGACCTCGAACACCTTGACGTTCAGGATGTCGCCGATGTTGACGGCTTCTTCGATTCGGTGCACGTCGTGGGGAGTGATCTGATCCTTGGGGACCATGCCTTCTCGGCCGGGGATGTACTCCACCATGGCGCCTCGGCCCATGATTCTGGTGACCGGACCCTTGAATTCGGAGCCAACGGAGACTTCGTCGGTGAGGCCCTTGATCATTGCGATCGCGCCTTCGACTTGCTCTGCGCTCGTGCCGCCGACCAGCACTCGGCCGTCCTGCTGAACGTCGATCTGGGCGCCGGTGGTGGCGACGATCTTCTTGATGGTCGCGCCTCCCGGTCCGATGAGAGCGCCGATCTTCTCGGGATTGATCTGGATCGTGGTGACCTGCGGAGCGCTGACGGCCATGATCTCTCTGGGGGCGGGAATCTCAGCCTCGATGATGTCGAGGATGTGGAATCGGGCTCCCTTGGCCTGCTGCAGAGCGTCGGCAAGGACCTGATCCGGAATGCCTTCCAGCTTCGTATCGAGCTGAAGGGCGGTGATTCCGTCCCGGGTGCCTGCGACCTTGAAGTCCATGTCGCCGCAGAAGTCTTCCATGCCCTGGATGTCCGTGAGGATCTTGAAGACGTCCTTGCCGTCGGACATGAGGCCCATCGCGATGCCGGCCACGGGGGCTTTGATCTGGATGCCTGCGTCCATGAGAGCGAGGGTTGATCCGCAGACGGACGCCATGGACGTGGAACCGTTGGACTCTAGAACCTCAGACGTGAGCTGCAGGGTGTAGGGGAATTCGGGGTCGTCCACCGGAACCATCGGGCGGAGGGCTCTCTCGGCGAGCGCGCCGTGGCCGATCTCTCGGCGGCCGGCTGCGCGCATGGGCCGCACTTCACCGACCGAGTAGCTCGGGAAGTTGTAGAAGTGCATGTACCGCTTGTCGTATTCCTCTTCCAGTCCTTCAACCGTCTGCGCATCGCCCGGCATTCCGATCGTGAGGATCGTCATGACCTGGGTCTGGCCGCGAGTGAAGAGGCCGGAGCCGTGGACTCTTGGGAGTAGGCCGGCGGAGGCTTCGATATGCCGGATCTCGTCCAGCTTTCGGCCGTCGGGCCGCTTGCCCTTCTCGAGGATGAGCTTGCGGACAGTGCCTTTGACAACCTTGTCGACCGCTTCGGGAAGCTGTCCGATCAGCTCTGGCTGGTCGGACAGCTTCTCGGCGTATTTGGCAACGACCGCTTTCTGAAGATCGCTCAGCGCGGACTCTCTCACCGCCTTGTCGGGCTGGATGATCGTGTCTGCGATCTCTTTGCCCATCTCTTTCTCGATGCGGGCAACGAGGTCCTTATCGATCTCGTGCATGGCCACTTCCCTCTTGGGCTTGTTGACCATCTTGCCGAACTTCTCAATCTCCGCGACGATCAGCTTGATGGCCTCGTGAGCGAATTTGAGGGCGGCGTGCATGTCCTCTTCGGTGACTTCGTTGGCGCCCGCTTCCACCATGGAGATGGCGCCTTTGTGGCCGGCGACAACGAGGTCCAGATCGGACTCGTGGATTTCAGCGCTGGTGGGGAAAAGGACGAACTCGCCGTCAAGGCGTGCCACTCGGACGCCGGCTACCGGCATCTTGAAGGGGACATCGCTAACGGTGAGGGCCGCGCCGGCCGCGCAGATCGCGAGAACGTCGGGCGGGCACTCTGGGTCAACCGCGAACGGCATGCAGACAACCTGGACGTCGTTCCGAAGCCCCTTGGGGAACATCGGGCGAAGCGGTCGGTCGATGAGTCGGCTGGTGAGAATGGACTTCTCGCTCGGGCGTCCGCCGCGCTTGATAAAGCCGCCGGGGATCTTGCCGACCGAGTAGCGTCGCTCCTCAAAATCGCATGTTAGGGGGAGAAAGTCGATACCCGGGCGTGGGTTCTCGGACATCGTCGCCACTCCAAGAATGACGGTTTCGCCCATGCCGAGTAAAACGGCGCCGCCTGCCTGCTTGGCAACGCGGCCAGTCTCGAGGGATAGGGTTTTGCCCCCTACCTCGAACTCGTGGGAATGAATCATGAATGCCTCCGTGTTTAACGGGGCGTTACTTCGCGGATGCCTAGCTTCGACATGAGGGCGCGGTAGCGCTTAATGTCTCTGCCCTTGAGGTAGGACTCCAGTCTGCGCCTCTTTCCAACCATCACCATGAGACCACGGAGCGAATGGAAATCTTTCTTATTGCGGCGTAGGTGCTCGGTGATTTGGAGGATGCGCGTGTGCATGATGGCAATCTGGACTTCCGGCGAACCGGTGTCCCCGTCCTTGCGGGCGTTACCTGAGATGACCTGAGCTTTGAGTGACTTATCCAGCGGCATGCTTTGAGAGTTTTAGCCTCCGTAACTTCCTTGAAGCCAGATTGTCGTCAGCCGCTCTTCGCAACCCCCTCTTCAAGGGGCTCCGGACAACGGCAAACAAGACGCCTTGGCCTCGACGCAATACTTTACCTCGTTTCTTGGTGGTTTGTGGTTGGAGGTTTGTGGGTGGTGGGGCGGTAAATGGTAAGTGGTAAATGGTAAATGGCCGGATTCGGAGGTTCGCCGGCCGATTTTCGTCATCCCGAGCCTTTGAACACAGGGTGCTCGTGGCTTTCTTAGGAAATAGAACGTCCGCTGCCTCAACACGTGGGCCCGGAATTCCCACTCGCTCTCGCCTGCCTACCTCGTGTCGAGGCTTTCCGTGTCTGAACCTGCAAGCCCAATATTCTTTTTGGGAGCCATAGAGCACGAGACGCTCGTGGCACTCTTAGAAAATGGGGCCAAAATTCTTGTCATCCTGAGCGAGTCCCCGAGTCGAAGGACCTGACCGTAAGCGACGAATTGCGGCCAACCAAATCACGTGCTTCGAACCTCGAGCCCAACATTTCTTAGCACCCTGAACCGCTCGCACGAATCCCTCAATCCGCCTTGTGCGGATTGAGGGACTGAGCGCCCTTACTTCTGCGCGACCGCGCTGGTGGCGGCTTCACCGAGGGAGCTTTGGGCCACCATGGAGGTGATGGGGGTTGCCTGAGAGTTGAAGAACTGGCCCGTGAACTTGCCTCCGATGATGGAGACCTGTCCGAGTTGCAGACCCGTTGACCTGTCGTAGAGGGTAAGGCGGAGCGAGGCGGATGTGGTAGTCCCCTCGACCCTTAACGTCTTGTTGCTGACCGAGTATTCAGCCTTCGTGATCGTGATGTTGGCAGTTTCCTTCTTCACGGTCACCGTGGCCGTCTTGGCGACACCTTGAAAGCTGGCCATAACCGTAGTTGATGTAGTCGCGGACACGAACTGTCCAATGGCTTTGAAGGTCACCGACGTTGCCCCAGCCGGGACGGTGACCGTTGCCGGAACTGACAGAGCCGTTACATTTGATGAAGAGAGTTTGACCACCGCACCGTCCGCAGCCGGGCCGCTGAGCGTGATCGTCGCGACGGCTGGGTTGCCACCGAACATGCCGAACACGCTCGCAGGGCACGTCACGGATGAAAGCGCGAAGTGGGGGACCACTGTCACTTTGTTTTTCAGGGTCAAACCGCGGTACGTCGCGGAAATCGTCGCTTGGGTTGGGGCGGCTCCTGTGGTCGTGGCCACGGAGAAAGTTGCGCTCTGGGACCCTGCCGGTATGGTGACACTCACGGGGACAACGGCGGATGGGCTGTTGCTGGAGAGGGCGACGAGGGAGCCTCCAACGGGAGCGTTGCTGCCAACCGAAACCGTTTCTGTCACCGTCGTTCCCGTCACGGCCGTGGAGCGATCGGCAGTCAGGCTGGCCAGAAGTGGCGGGTTGCCGCCCGTGTTGAGGGCGACCTCGACAAAGCTGCCGTCCTCTGTAGAAATAAGGTCCGGCGAACCGTTTCGATCGAGGTCTCCAGTCGCGAGCCAGCGCGTGGGATATGGATCGCCGGCCGGAAGAGCCGGGTCGGTCGCCCCAAAGTCGAACGCTTTGTTAAATGGCTGAAAGAGGCCGCTATTAAGGTTGTAAGCGACCATGTTCGTCGTGGCCACGTCGAGGAGACCATCGCCGTTAAAGTCGGCCGCGACCGCGGTGCTTTGAATCGCCGGAAAGAAGTTGGGCAGGTTCGAAGTGAAGGTCGTGCCTACCGACCCTAAGCTCAGACTGATGAAATAGGCCAAAGCAGTTCGCGGTGGAGTGGATGTGATGGTAAGCGCGTCGACCCTGCCGTCTTTGCTGAAGTCGCGGAAGTTTGACTCCACGTTGGCCGGAAGGCTTGTGTAAGAGCTTGCAACCGAGTGGAAGGTCCCGTCGCCGTTGCCGATCTCAAGGAGGTGCTGGACTCCGTAGATGAGCAAATCCTTCTTGCCATCGCCGTTGAAATCGGCGTCGAACACGCCGTCTCCCCCGAGGGCGCCTGGGAATGACGTTGAGAACGTGGGGTGGAAAGTTCCGTTGCCATTATTGAGAAGCACTTCGGTAGTTGGGTCGATGACTGCGCCTCCGCTGACGAGGGTTGTGGTGTTGAAGGTGATGGCGAGGTCGAGCTTGCCATCGCCATTGAAATCTGCCGAAATCAACATGCCATTTCCGTGGCGGTCAAGTCCGTTGGAAAGTGGATCGGCACTGATAACGCTCTTCACCGGCGGCAAGAACGTGCCGTTGCCGTTCCCCTTAAAAAAGCTGATCGTGTTCTCGCCAAAGCCGTCGTTAACAATCAGGTCGGCCTTTGCATCGCCGTCGAAATCGCCCACAAGGACGTAGATGGGATTGCCGGTTCCAATGACCGTCCGAGCTGCTTGGAATGTGCCGTTCCCGTTTCCGAGTAGGAGACTTACTCCATGCCCGCCCGCGCCGGGGTTATCGGCTGCTGGCGCGTAACCGTCGGCGGTGATCACATCGAGCTTGCCGTCGCCATTGACGTCCGCGAGAACGGCCATGGATGCGCCCGGCACTGCATAGGCTGTGGAGGGTAGAAATCGTGGGATGGTTTGGCCGAGGGCAGCGCAACCAATCGAGATCGTGAATAAGGAAGTGAGTAGTTTCAAGGTGAAGGTTCCCTACTGCTTGTGCGAACTGGGAGTTGGAAGTTGGGGACCTAGGAGACAAGCGGTCCCTCTAGGATGAACCAATGGGCGTCAGAATTGCTATGCCGTCAACAAAAATGTCGCTTCTCTCCTAAACAATTCATGTTCCACCTTGTGGCACTAGTCAGAACGTCTTTGCGATAACGTAAGCTCTTCCAATGCGGAGATTATTTCCCTTGCTTGCCCTTTCTTTCTGCGCGGCGATTTCGTTCTCACAAGCCCAGCCATTTACGTGGGATCAGCTTAAAGCCGTTTACGACGTCCAGCCGATGAACATGGACGCGGTGAAGACACAAGACCGGATGGCGGCGGAGGGTACCTATACGGAGTTCAACTTTCCGAGCGAGAACGGGTCGATCGCTTATGGGACGCTGGTTCGGCCGAACGGAAAGGGGCCGTTTCCGCTCATTGTTTTGATTCACGGGCTGGGAAGCAACCGGCAGCAAATGATCGACGAATTTTCGAAAGACCTGTTGAAGGCGGGCTTTGCCGTGATGGCCTTGGACGCTCCCCATCATGGCCAGCGGGCGACGCCCGACGACAAAAAGCTCTTCAACTCAGCGGTGATGGGGTTCGCCATGAGCAAAGACCAAGCTGCTGGGCTGTCCAACTACCTTTTCACCCACGATCCCGATCGGAAGTTCGCCAAGTTTACGGACGAGGCGATCGAGCAAGGCGTGCGCGATTACCGGCGCGCCCTGGCTTGGGTCAAGATGCCGGAGCATCGGGTGGATCCCAGCCGGATAGGCGTGCTGGGCATCAGTTTGGGATCGATTATGGGCTCTATCCTGAGCGGAGTCGATCCGGAAATCGATGCCGATCTCCTCGTTATCGGAGGCGACCCTATCCTTCCCTTCGTCGCCTCTTTAGCGCCGGACCAGCAGTTGACGATGGGTGCGGCCACCGCTTGCAGCCTGTATCTGGGCCATTCGACGGCCCACGTCATGATGCTGAACGGCTATCACGACGAGGTGATTCCCAGAGCCGACACCTTGCGGCTATTCGAGAGCGCACCGGGAGCGACCTTGGCATTCTTCGACACCCCGGCCGATTTGTCACACCAGCTCGGCCACTCGATCACTCGCGAAGGGTATGCGATTGGCGAGGAATGGATCGAAAAGATGATCGACTTCCCTCGGCCTGCAGCGCGAGAGCACTCAAAGCCCGTCGGCGCTGGTTAATGCGAGTTTGGAGTGCGGCGTCTTTAGCGCCGCTTTCCCCGAGGGCTTTAGCCCGACAAGTCTCGTCCAGTCGTTGGTGCTGCGTGGGATTTAAGAGCATGTGGAACTTGTCGGGCTAAAGCCCTCGGAGAAAGCGGCGCTAAAGACGCCGCACTCCACATCCGGATTCTCCAAAGTTGTCGCACTATATATGCAGCCTATGTCCAACAGAAGTCTGATCGTCCTGTCGCTCTCCCTCCTCCTCACTTCCCTGACTTTCGCTCAAGACCTGGGCAAGCCAGTTACCTACCGCACGGTAGCCATACCCTTGCGGCAAGCCTTGGAGCAGATTTCGCTGCAGGCGGGGGTGAAGTTAACGGTTTCTGACGAGCTTGGGAGCGAGCCGATCATCCTCTGCCTCCGAGGAGCGAGCACAAAAGACACCATGGACCACGTCGCGACCGCGGTTGGGGCGAAGTGGACGGACCGAGGGAAGGGTGAATATCTGCTGGAGCGGACCCCGGCGATGGCGGAAAAGCTGGAGCAGGAGGCCGTGACCAAGCGGGCCGACGTCATTAAGAAGTCAATCGACCGGCTCAGTGCGGACATGGCCGCTGACAAGCGCACTCCGCAGGAAATGGCGACGAGCGTCGCCGGCTCGTTTGCAAGCGAGATGAAGCGATTCGAGCAAAACAGGGGGAGTGGACGCGATACAAGGATGGTCGTGGCTCACATGCCGGCTCACCGTGCACTGGTGCGTCTCCTGAAGCTTATGCGCCCGGAGGATCTGGCGGCGCT
>JANYLD010000270.1 GCA_025363835.1 Armatimonadota bacterium | reverse complement strand
CTTCGGCCTTCCAACCACCGGCCTCCGCTTCTTCACCGTCTACGGCCCTTGGGGCCGGCCCGACATGGCGACGTGGAAGTTCACAGAAGCGATCCTCGCCGGCAAACCGATCGATGTCTACAACTTTGGAAAGATGAAGCGAGACTTCACCTACATCGACGACATCGTCGAGGGCGTCTTCCGAACGATGTCCTTCATTCCCCAAGCAAACCCAACCTGGGACCGAGAGCACCCAGACGCCGGCAGCAGCTACGCGCCCTACAAGGTCTACAACATCGGCAACAACCGCCCAACTGAGCTAATGGAGTTCATTTCCGAGCTTGAGAAAGCGCTCGGAATGAAAGCCGAAATGAACCTCCTGCCCTTGCAGCCCGGAGACGTGTTGGAGACTTATGCGGATGTGGACGATCTCATCCGAGACGTCGGATTCAAACCTGCGACAACGATCCAGGAAGGCTTGCCTCGCTTTGTGGATTGGTATCGCCAGTTCCACAGCGCTTGAACGGATATGGCTTACAGGACGGCTGAATTTGGGTGAGCCGAAGGCTTGTGCGCCAAGCCTTTCATGCCTCGGGACCCAATGGGCAGGGTCTTGGTAACGGAACACTCCAGGTCCCGAGGCCATCGGTTTTCGCTTGGACTTGTCAAGGGAATTTGCCTCTCAGAAGCCTCACACGAAGCGGCGTACTCGATATGGCGTGGACAGCCTCTGGACCCTGAGACTGTGGAAGAAGGAAGGCTCACACAATCGGGTCCCGAAGCATGAACGGGACCCAACCACCTCCCGCTGCGGACGACGCACATCTTGGTCCCGAGGTTACCGCGCGATGTAAATCTTTTCTGGGGTGACGCGGAGGAACAATCGAATTAAGGCCGTGAAGAAGCCATGGAGCCATGAGGGCAGGCTACTTTTATCTTGAGCGCGATAGCCTCGGGACCTAAGGTCAGCGGTGGAAAGTAAACCGTCGGTGATTGGGGTCCCGAGGCATACAAGGCTGATTCGCTTCCATTGCGAGGTCGAATGCGTAAATCCCCTGAAATCTAGCGGTGTCTCGGCGGATCGACGAAATCCGACACTCCGGGTGGGTACTCACGCTTTGTTATGATTGTGATGTGTCTGAATCGGGGCCAAACGCCCGCTTTATAGTCCTTCTCGACGTCGACATTGCCTTGCCAATACGAAACCTCCAGTTCGTTAGGTCCAATCCAACGGAGGTCGTAGCCATGTTCGCCATTGGCCTTGATGCTGTCCGTTGAGCCGACTGCCCACCGGGCCGGGTTTATCGATTTTCCAGGCAGCACAATATCGATATTGTAATAGGCCGGTGTCGTGGAAAAATCCTGCACCACGTACTCAATTGCCTCCAGGCTTCCATCTGGATTAGGCAAGCGTTCGATCTGTCTTATGGTGCTTAGCCCTGCTAAGTAGTTTGAAAGGAGCCATCCAGTGGCAGCAAGGAATATTCCGATGATTAGCGCCTGCAGGTACCACGGATGATTCTTGCGAACAGGAGGCAACTCTGTTTTTAGCAGTCCCATGATTTGCACCGTGCTTCATTTTCGCCGCCCACTGGAGACCTGGTTGCGCCGCGGGCCAACGCAAACCTGCTACAGGCTCTTCGACCCGCGCAGCTTCAACTCTTCAACGATCTTCTTCACGTCCTGCGCACGTGACTTGGGGCAAACAAGAACCGCGTCCTTCGTGGTTACCACCACCACGTCCTCCATCCCCAAAACGCAAGTGATCGTATCCCCATCGTCATTGATCACGATCGAGTTCTTCGTGTCTAACACGATATGGCTGCCGGAGAGCACGTTGCCGTGCTCTGAAACGGGAAGCGCCCGCTCTAACGCGTCCCAAGCTCCCACGTCGTCCCAGGCGAATCGGGACTCGATGACAAACACGTTAGGCGCCTTTTCCATCAAGGCGTAATCGACGCTGAGATTTGGAAGCCTACGGAAGACACCCAAAGCCCCCGCGTCGTCTTGCGCGGAAAGGGCCACTGCGATTTCCGTTGTGATTTCGGCGGCCTCGGGAAGAACCGCTGCAAGCCCATCATAGAAAGCACGCAGAGTCCAGAAGAACATGCCGCTGTTCCACAAAAACTGCCCGCTCCGGACATATTCCTCGGCCGTCACTTGATCCGGCTTTTCCTTGAACGTCTTCGCTTCGTAAGCGCCTTTGATAAGCGGTTGCTGAGCTCCAAGCTCGACGTAACCGAAGCCCGTTTCAGGTCGCGTAGGCCGAATCCCAATAGTCACCAGCCCCTTCGATTCCTCAGCGAGGTCGAGCGCGGCCGAGACTGTCTGCCGGAAAGCGTCCTCGTCCTCAATCTTGTGGTCAGCCGTCAGAATGGCCGCCGACATCGTCATCCACTTCTCCGGAAACATCGCCATGAGCTGAGCCGTAGCCCAAACAAGCGCCCCAAGGGTGTTGCGACGATCCGGCTCTGCAAAGAGTCTGCCGTGCGGGACAACTTTGGCCCCTGCCACCGAGTCACGCAACGTCGCGCTCGTAGCAATGAAGACATTCTCCACACCAACGAGCGGCCGAATCCGCCCAACCGCTTCCTCGAGCATATTGAAGTCGGGGTGCGTGAGCTTTAGAAGTTGCTTAGGACGCTCCGCACGCGAAAGCGGCCAAAACCTCTCGCCGCTCCCACCCGCCATCACGACTGCGATTCGATGCATGGCTTTATTGTGAAGCCAAAGTATCCTGTGCCAATGAAGCCAAAGTCCAACCGGAAGATTAAGTCTTTTCCGGTTGGAGAAGTGGTTGGGCGGCTAGAAGCTGCCTACGGGGGCCCGCCGCCGCTCGGCCGATTTGGGCCCATGGATGAGCTGGTCTCTTGCATCCTCAGCCAGCACACAAGCGACACCAACTCGTATCCGGCGTTTGAAAGGCTAAAGATCGCTTTGCCGACATGGGAGGACTTGGTTGCAGCGGGTCCGGAGAGAGTCGCGGATATCGTGCGCAGCGCAGGCTTGGCGAATCAGAAGGCGAAATCTATTATTCGGTGCTTAGTGGCGATCAAGGAGAAGACAGGGAAGTATGAGATCGACTTCCTGGCCAATATGCCCATCCGGGAGGCGCGTGATTGGCTGTCCGAGCTCCCAGGTGTTGGTCCAAAAACAGCCTCCATCGTCCTGTGCTTTGCCTTCGCAATGCCGGTCATTCCGGTCGACACGCATGTGTATCGAGTCTCTTGGCGGCTCGGGCTGATCCCCGAAGGCATCGGCGAAAACAAGGCGCACGATCTGCTCTTGGAGTCCGTGCCCGGTGACCTAGCGTATCGATTCCACATGGGCCTGATCCAACATGGACGGCAAGTCTGCAAGGCGCCGACGCCGCTCTGCGGCAAGTGCACCGTGACTGACTTGTGCCGATGGTTTCAGGAAGGTGGGCCGGCAAAACATTCTGCATTGTTGGCTAAAGTGAGGTTGCGACGACAGGCTTGCAAAAGGGGAGTTCACGCAAAGGCGCAGAGATCGCCCCGATGGAACCGGGGTGAACTGCGACGCAGAGAGGAAGAGACGGCAAACGGACGGTCTCAATGACAGTGTTCAAAGACCTTGAAAGCGCGGAGCGTGCTAAGGAGAGGTTAGAAGCATTCACCGGACGAACGCTGGATCGTCTCTTTGAAGGGTCCTTCGGGCTCGCGCCTGACCCGGACCAAGCCCTCACCAACCTAGAACGATGGCTAAGAGCGGTATCTAACCCCGGCCCTTACGTCGATCAGCTCTCCGCGGCCCATGGCCTCACCAAGCATCTCATGGCCGTCCTCGGCAGCAGCCAGCCCCTCGCCGACGCTCTTGTCCAAAACCCAGAACTCGGCGCTATCCTTTTCGACCCTCAAGAACTCGGCCGTATGCCGTTGGCCAAAGAAATCGAGAAAGAAGGCAACGTGCTCCTTGGCACCGTTAGCTCGTTTACGCACGCCCTCGACCGGCTTCGCTATCTAAAGCAGCGCTGGACCCTTCCCATCGTTCTCAACGACCTCGCCGGCAACTGGGACGAGGCGACGGTCTGGCTCGCTCTCTCTGAACTGGCAGACGCCCTCATCCGCCTCAGCCTCAAAGCCGTTTGGCAGCAAAGCCCCCTCGTGGACGCGCTTGGCAGCAAGTGTCCTTTTTTGATCGTTGGCTTTGGAAAACTCGGCGGCCGCGAGCTGAACTACAGCTCGGACATAGACCTCGTGTATGCGGCCCCGGACGACCTTCCTGAATCAGCCAGCAGAGACGCACAAAGGTTCTGTGAAGCTCTCTCGCGCGCTCTTTCCGACTCGATGGGACGAGGCTTCCTTTACCGGGTCGACCTTAGGCTAAGACCCTACGGCGGTTCGGGTCCGATCCTTCCCACAATGCGCGCGGTCGAAAATTACTATCAGCTCTACGCGGAGGCCTGGGAAGTCCAGGCGTTGCTTCGTTCGAGAGCCATATACGGGCCGGAAATACTTTCTTCCAGGTGGGAGACTCTGCGGCAGGAGCGATGCTTCGGAGCAAAGCTCACCGAGGCCTCTCTTGACACTTTGACCTCAATGCGGACCCGCATCGAAGAAAGGGCCTCAGACGACGATCTTAAGCGAGGAGCCGGTGGAATACGAGACGTCGAGTTCCTCGTCCAGATCCTCCAACTCGCCCACGGCCGCGATCACCCAGCCCTCCAAGTGGCTGCAACCATCCCCGCGATCCACGCCTTGGAAGAAGCCAATTTGCTTGACCATGCGGTTGCGACCTCACTGATCCAGGGCTACGTCTTCCTGCGACAGCTCGAGCACCGCTGCCAGCTCGTTGCGGATCAACAAACTCACTCTCTTCCGACCTTGGAAGAGGCCCGTATTAGGTTGGCAAAGTTAATGGGTGAAGCCTCGCTGGCCGTTCTGTCCCGCCACCTCGACCTCCATAGGCGTACAATTAGTACCTTGTATCAGTCGATTGTCCATCCGTCGCCGCAGGCGGACACGCATCGGACCCGCATTGGCGAGCAGCTAGGCACGTTAGCTCCCGCAGCATTCCAATGGTTCGATGCCCTCCCGGACGCCGATGCGTTCTACGAGGTCCTTGAATCCAACGAGGGAAGTCTGGGCCGGGTCCAGAAGATTTTGGAGGGCGCCCCTGCCCTTATCAATTCGTTTCGCCGCTCGGTGCCTCTCACGGAAATGCTACTCAGCGGCGAGCTTGAAGAAGATTTCTGCGCAAGCGACCGTGTAAACGACCTGCAAGTCGAGGTGCCTCTTACGACGGTGGCGGAAACCTATTCAAACCTTCAGGCCAGGCTAGCCGCCCAATGGCACCTGGAACCCAAATTCGATCTCAGTCTCAAACTAAGCGACCTTATGGACGCTCTTGTTCGCCACTGCATGAAGCGCCTTTATGCCGGCTTCGATCTCGTAGCTCTCGGCAGCTACGGCAGGCAAGATCTCGGTCTCCATTCCGACGCCGACGTCGTCCTCCTCGTCCCCCACCCAGACGCGCATCCGGAAGCCGAGCAGCAAGCCCAGGGCCTCCTCTCCATGTTCCATTCCATCAAGAGGCATGGAGCGCCCGTTGAAATGGATTTGCGGCTGAGACCTGAAGGCCGGCATGGACTGCTCGTCAGAACCTACGACGGTCTCAAAGCTTATGAGCTAAACCGAATGGAGACGTGGGAGCGCTTCGCCCTCGGCGCTGCTAGGCTCGTGGGAGGGTCGGTCGAGGCAAGGGAAGTGCTTACCCGCGCGGCCTATGCTCAGCCGCTCACCCCGGAACGGCTCAAAGAGCTCATCATCATGAAGAAGCGCATCGAGACCGAGCGCGTCCAGCCGCAGTACGCAAGACGAAACGTCAAGCTCGGTCACGGCAGCATCGGCGACATCGAGTGGTTCGTGCATCTCCACGAAATGCGCTACCCGAACGCGACCAAGGCGGGGGCCAATTTGCGGCTCTCAGAGGGTATCCGGTCGCTCGGCAGAGCTCAGCTCATCAACGCAGTAGAAACCGAGCAACTTCTGGCCGCTCTCGCGCATTTGAGCACCGTAAGATTTCGCCTCGCTCTCCTTGGTTACAAAGAAGACCTCATTCCAGAGAATCCCGACAAATTAAGTCGCCTCGCCCTCGTATCTGGAGACAAGGACGGCAACGCGTTCCTGGAGCGGCATGAGCATATGATCGACACCGTTCGCGCTATCTATCTCGACGGCATGGAGCGGTTGAGGGCTTGAGGATCTCGGATCTCGGATCGCGGATCTCGGATCTTGTGAATGGGCTGGCGGCCATGAGCGGCAGTTCGGAAACGGGCGTGGTCATGCTTATCCTCATTGCTGCCTATTTCTTAGGAGCAGTCCCTTTTGGAGTCCTGATCGCGCGGGCCCGCGGTGTCGATATCACCAAGGTCGGAAGTGGAAACATAGGCGCGACCAACGTTCACCGCGCACTCGGTTGGAAAGCCGGCCTCGTCGTCATGGCCCTTGATGCCTCCAAAAGTCTAATTCCCGCGCTGGCCGTTAAAGCCCTAGGCCTCTCCCTCATCCTCCCTCCTCCCACCTCCTCCCCCCTTCATCCTTCATCCTTCATCCTTCCTCCTTCCGACATAGCCCTTCTCGCCGGCTTTTTCGCTGTCATTGGCCATTGCGCTTCGCCGTTTTTAGGATTCAAAGGGGGGAAGGGCATTGCAACAATGCTCGGCGCCGCGCTTGGAGCAACTCCGCTCGTCGCCGTCGGCGGTCTCCTCGTCTTCATCGCTCTCTTCCTCGTTACGAGCTATGTCAGCGTTGCGAGTATTGCTGCCGTACTCTCCGCCATCTTGTTCGCGTATTTATTGCGTTATGATCCGCCCGTAATCGCAGCGTATTCGCTCGTAGCCTTATTCATAATCTACAAGCATAGGCTTAACATCCGCCGTCTCCTTCGCGGCGAAGAGCCGAAGACCAGCCTTAAAGGCGGCGAAAAGCGGCAAGAGGCCCAGCAAAAGGGACAAACCGTAGCCGAGCCGCCGTCCGAATAATCGATGGAACCCAGACAAGCCGTGGAGCATTCTGATTGAATCTTGCCGACCGCTTGGCTGCCCACCCGGAAATAGCCATTTTTGGGTGTATCACATGGGCTTTTCTGATCGTGTGGATACTTTCCATGGTCCATTGGACCATCCAAGCTGAGATCGACACTGGCTTTGGCATTATCGCGATCATCTTCGGAGTTGGCTTGGGCTTTCTCGTCTTCAACCCGCCTGCCGGAAACGAATTCATCTCCCCCCTCATCACCCTGATGGTGGTCGGTTCCGTGATCCTCTTCCTTCCCCTAAGAAGCATCATCAATCAGCACGAGTTGGTTGCGATCGATATGGATGCGATCGACCGCGCCTACCGGCAGCTCGAAGAACGACCCAACAACGTTGGCGCTCGGTTCAAAATCGCTAAGCTGATTTACGGCCGCGGCCTCCACGGCCACGCTATCAAGCTCGCCGATGACGCTCTTCAAAACATGCCGCAAGACTTCTTTGCCGAAGAGCACAAGATGGTGGACAGTTGGAAGCGGGCAGGCCACGATGAAGCCACGTTCAGGGCCCTTTCCTGCGTGGAATGCGGCGCAAGCAACCCCCCCGGTGAGCTCTATTGCAAGAAGTGTGGGGCTAAGTTCCTTCTCGACCAGGCCAAAGGCAAATGGATTGGCAGGGCCATGGTCAAGAAACTCATGGCAGTGTGGGTTGCCATGCTCGGCGTCTTCGTTGGCATTCCTGTTTCCGCAGTTGCTCTCCCTCCTATCGCTGCTGCCATTGCGATCTGCGGTTTGGCCACGCTGATCATGCTTACGCTTTATTCCGCATTCTTAGGCGGCCGTGCCTCGGGGAATGCATAGTCGGGGTCAGGTGTTGGGTGTTCGGCCCTGGGCCGGATCCTAATACCCAATACCCAACACCCAATACCCAGTTCATAATTCGAGGGCTGGCATACTTCTCCATCCCCTTGACCCGTCTGCCTAGCAATGGCGTCGGGAGGACAGATTGATTAAGAAGCTCGACGCCTATGTCTTGCGTGAGCTTGCGGTGCCGTTCCTGATTGGCACCGTAGCGGTGACGCTCATGTTTGTCATCAACTTGCTCATGGGGATACTCGAGCAAATTTCCCTTCAAAACGTGCCCCGCGAAGCGATCCTCCTCGGCCTTCTCTACCGCCTCCCTTACTTCTTGAATATGACCCTCCCGATCGGTGTCTCCCTGGCCGGCTCTCTCGCTTTCACTCGCCTCACCCGCGAGTCCGAGCTAACCGCCCTCCGGGCCGCCGGCACGCCCATCCTCCGAGTCGTTCTGCCGGTTGCCATGTTCGGGCTCTGCGTTGGAGTCTTCAACTTCTACCTGGTTGAGAAGATCATGCCCAAGGCGGAAATTAAATACACCGACATTGCCCGCAAGGTTGGCTTGGTCGGCTTGATGCCGCCATTCAAGCAGAATGCCGTGGTCTATTTGAAGGACTACACTGCCTCCTTCGGCACCGTTGTTCGCGTCCACGGAGACTCCCTTCAACTCAGCCAAATCGCCCTCTTTCAGAGGACCCGGCCAGACGAAGTGTTTATCTATACCGCCGATTCGGGAGTCTACAAAGACGGAATTTGGACTCTTCATAAGCCGTATGGCTGGCGTCTCAAGGGGCTAGATCTCCTAGGCGTTCATCCCCAGAAAGACGACATGGTCATCGACCAGAAGATCATCGTAGATGATTTCTTTACAGCCCCAACGAAAGAAACGGAAACCTCTGGGGAACTGAGAGCGGCCATCGTCAACGGGCACAAGATCGGTATGGATACACAGGAGTTGGAAGTGACCTACCACACGCGTTTCAGTGTGCCGGCTTCCTGCGTGCTTTTCGCGTGTATCGCTCCCATATTCGCCATCCTCTTTGGCAGGACCGGAGGCTTTGCGGGGGTGCTAGTCAGCCTGTTTCTTGTGATGCTCTACTACAACATGTACATGGTGAGCACGGAAATCTTAGGCAAAAGCTCTTCGTTTCCGCCAATTCTGGCCGCGTGGCTTCCCAACATTCTCTTAGGAGCCGTGGGTCTCTATGGGCTTAGGAGGCTGGAATGAGGTCCGTTTTGTGCCTGGTTTTGGCGTGTCTTAGCTTCGCCGCCGTAGCACAAGACACTCAGCCGCCACATCAAGGAAATCCTCAAGAGAGCCCTCCTCCCGCGACGCAGCAGGACGTGTCCCAAGAGGCTCCCGTTCAGGTCAAGCCGACGGAACCTCGCGGCTTCCCAGGGTTGCCTCCGAGGAACGGTTCTTTGCCGCTTCCCCAGCCGCCCGGTGAATCGGACAACAAGCTTCACATCCTCCAGGCGGGAAAGATCTCGCGGTCCGGCAACACGGTAACCCTTGCCGACGGCGCCAAGGCGCAATATCGAGGCTACGACATTATCGCCAAGGAGATCGTGGGTGACCTCGACACGCAAATCTTCGATGCAACGGGGGACGTGCATGTCCAGGGCAAGGACGCGGACATCACGGGCGATCATGTCCGCATTAACTTCGTTGACAAGACCTATCGAGCTTGGGACGCCAACGCGCAAATCCAGCCGCCGTTGCTTGCCGGCCAATTGCAAAGTCCGCTCTATTCAAAGTCCAAATTGAGTTATGGATCGCAGCGGGAAATCTTCACCTTCGACTCCGAGTTCACCACTTGCAACTACCTAGACCCACACTTTTACATTGCGGCAAAGAGAACGGTCATCCGGCCAAACAAACGTGTGATCTTTCACGACATGCAGCTGTGGGTGCTGCACCACAAGATCCTAAGCCTTCCCTTCCTTTCTGTACCCCTGAATCAGCCGACTTATCGATACGTTCCCGAAGTCGGGCAGGATCCGCAGGACGGCTACTACATCAAAACCCGCTTCGGCATCCCGCTCAACAACCCCTCTAACAACCTGGACGCGCGCCTCGATTACTTCCAAAAGCGCGGGCAAGGGATTGGCGGCGATTACAGCTACGCCGGTAAGGCAGTCGCCGGCCTCCTGAGCGCTTACGGGCTCCTAGGGCTTAACAAGACGGTCACGCTCAACACGCAGCACCAGCAGCAATTCAAGTGGGGTTCGATGAACCTCGATGCGAACTATCAGCAGAACAACTTCCAGTCCGCTCCCGGCGAGAAACTCCTGAACACGCGCCTGCAGTTCAACCTTCCTAGAGGCTTAAACAACACGGGACTCAGCCTCTACCAGGCGAACAGCTCCTCCACCGGCTTCAGCTCGACCCAGCAGACCATAACGTTGACCGACACGAGAACCTATGATCCGTTGCTGCACTCAAACCTGAACCTGAGCATGGTGTCGAACGACAGCGGGGCAGTGAAACAGCAGCAAGTGAACGTTGATCTGACCGCCGACGACGACGTCAAGAAGGCGCTGGCGCACTTTGAATATCAAAGGAGCATCCCGGTTGGCACCGTCGAAAATTTCTTCAACACTTCGGACAAGACGCCGGTTATGACCGTGAGTTCGGACGCCACAAGGCTTCTGGGACCTAGAGCACCCAAGAACCTACCGTTTACAACGGATGTCTCGCTCGGCGAGTTTGTCGACCCTGTCAATAACGGCCACATCACCCGCTCCGCCTTCGACCTAGGCTTCCAAAGGCTGGACAACTCGATGAAGCGAGCCCACTTCACGATGGACGGCCGATTTAACCAGGGAATCTACAGCGACAATACGGCGCAGTACACGGTAGGTCTGAATACGCTGGCTTCGTACTCAATCGGCCCTGACACGGGCCTAAATCTGCGCTACAACTACATCCGTCCTTACGGTTTTGCCCCCCTGATTATCGACCAGACCGGAAACACGAACCTCATCTCGGGGGATCTGTCTTACCGTCCATTCCGCCCGTTCCTCATCGGCGTCCAGTCGGGCTATGACCTGGAAGCGCTTAGGCTTAGAACGCAGACGCCCTACCAATTCGTCGGTGTCAGAACCGAGTACACGCCTCGAAACTGGTTTAGCCTGCGGACCCAAGAAAACTACGACCCCATCCAAAGAATTTGGAACAGTGCGCGCGTCGATATCGCCTACCGGCCAGGCGCCACTTTTGTTAGTATCGGCGCTCAATACGACGGCCAGCGGCAGGTCTGGGGCTCAACGAACTTGTTCATCGACGGGTTGACTTGGGGAAGGCTCCGAATGAGCACTTTGCTTCAATACAACGGCTACATCAAGCAGTTCCAGACTCAACAGTTTTCCTTCACCTACGACCTCCACTGCGCGGAGGCCGTGTTGCAGATATTGAATAACAACACGGGATTCAATTCCGGACGTCAAATCGTATTCTTCCTCCGCATCAAAGCCCTCCCGTTCCAATCCCCGTTCGGAGTAGGCTCCCTCGGCCAAGCCCTCGGCACTGGCGGCGGCGTGCGCTTCTAGCGGCTCCGGTTTTCGGTCGAGCATCTTTTTTTCATCCCATTACAAGGCGTGCTCATGGCAGCTTGAGAATTAGGGAGGGAAGTGGACAAACAAGACCTTAACCGCACGCTGTAAACTGCAGCCCGTAGCCGCGTCTTTATGTCGCGTTCCCGCTCGTCGCTCGGGATGACAGAACGCGAGGGAAGGTAGTTCAGCCTTGCACAGCGGAGACCGCTCTCGCCTTTTCCAAAGCCTCTCGGATGCTCCAATCGTTTTCAGCCAACAGTCCCCAAGCCTCGTCATAGGTCGCCGGACTGAGCTCACAAACGATCCGGGCGCATCGCTCCTTTAACTTTTGGTTAGTCGCTTTAACGTCGACCATCAAATTCTCAATGACCTTCCCACTCAGCACCATCGCGCCGGTGCTGATTCGGTTGAGGGCCAATTTTTGGGACGTCCCTGCTTTCAGGCGTGTGGACCCGGTCAAGACCTCGGGGCCCGTATCCAGCAAGACTCCGAAGTCCGCTTCCTCCAGCAAAGGGCTGTTTCTGTTGTTCGCGATGCCGCACGTCCAAACACCCTTTTGTTTGGCGTGACGAATCGCAGAAACCACAAAAGGTGTTCGTCCGCTGGCGGCTAGGCCGATGACGATGTCGGCGCGTTTCAAATGAAGGGCATTGATCGCCGAAATGGCTGCGTACTCATCATCCTCGGCCATTTCCACAGCCTGAATCATTGCGTCTATACCCCCCGGAATGACGGCTACAAACCGGTCCGGGGGGATGCCGAAGGTAGGAGGCATCTCGGCCGCGTCCATGACCGCAATTCGACCACTGGTGCCGGCGCCAACATAAACGATCCGGCCTCCCTTCTGGAAAGCGGTCGCCGCCTTATCGACAACACGGGCCAGAGGCTCTTCCGCCTCTTCCAGGGCTCGCAAAACTCCGGACTCCTCCTCATTCATGAGGCGAACGATCTCTCGGGCGGACATCTTCTCCAACCCGTAAGATCTGGTGTTTCGAGATTCAGTTGACAAGCGCGGACTCCTTGGCGAGCATTGCTGCCCCTTCCACGGGAGGCTTGCGGAGAATAAACAATTCAAAGTTCATATCGGGGTTCTGCAAAGCAAGATTAGTCTCAAATTCACGGCCGTAGACGGGACCGCTCTTCCAAAGGCCGCCCGAGAGTCCGATTCGCACCAGGCCCACAGATGTTCCGAATCGGCCTAAGTGGAGATGGACCATGTGGGCAAGTAACTGCATCTCTTCGCGGATGATCTGGGCAGCGCTCTCCGTCCCTTCATCCGCTTCGCATGCCACAGATTTGCCAAGTGACGCGAGGAGTTTTGCCGGCGATGGAGAAGCATAAAGGGCACCGACGACGCCGTTCGGGTCCGTCGTCTTAAAGGCTTCCCGCACCGCCGCGGAAAATACGGACGAGACGCAAGACGGATCGTCCAAAAACAAAGAGAGCATCTCACGTCCAATCTCCGCCGCCGAGCCAGCGTCTCCAAGAATTGGCCCCCGCCCGCCCGACTTGACCACCTCTCCCTCCGACCAAGAGCAGACGATACTGCCTGTCCCCGCAATCACACAAACATCCGTCTCGGGTCCACAGGCGGATAGCGCGGCCGCATAGTCCGGCTCTGCTCTATAGGAGCGCGCGGCAGGGAAGAGGGATTGCAGTTCTAAGACTGCCTTCTCTCGCTCCGCCGTGTTAATCAGCCCCGCAAAGCATCCGCAAACAGCGTCCGGATTTGGGCATCCGCGAGCGGACGAGGCTAGGTTGTGGCGGAGTACTGCTTCGGGCGTTGAGAGCAAATTGGCAGGTCCAGATTGGCCTCGAAAAAGTGCCTTTCCGTGCTCGTCGATGGCGAGAACCCTCGATGAAGATCCCCCGCAATCCAACCCGACGAAGACGGCCATCCTGGTGAAACGAGCGTACCCCTTATTCTCCTCGCTTTCGGGAATCAAAGACCTGGCCACTCCAATAGGTCCACCTAGCCCAATGGATGCAAGTTCTCAGTTACGAAGCCAGGGCCGGCTTCTTCAATGCCCCCAGGACTGGAATCAGCAACGCGGCGAGTAGAGCCAATCCGGCTCCTAGATCGAAAGCTACGCGGGGACCCCAGCGATCCCAGACGTAGCCCATTGCCGGGCTCGCTATCAGAGTCGCAACACCTGTCACGACTTGAAAAACCCCCATAGCGGAGCCACGCGCTGCCTTTGGTGCGTTATCCGCGACGAGAGCTTTGTTAACAGCCGTAACCGCGCCGATCGAAACCCCGTAGATGGCAAACAAGAACCAGATCGTGGTCGGATTGGCATAGCCAAACCCAAGGTAAACCACCGCATACAGGATCCACCCGATCATCAGGGTTGGCCAGCGCCCCACCTTATCGCTCAACTTCCCAACCGGATACGAGAAGAAAGTGAAGACGAGATTATAAAGCGCGTAGGCAAGGACCACCAACAGCGCCGTCATTCCGACGCCGCCGCCCTTGGCAGGTCCTGCTCGAAGTAAGAGAAAAGTGTCTGAACTGTTGGCCAGAGCAAAGACAGAGGTGATGATCACGGCTCGCCAATAGCCCTTTGTAAGCATGCTCCAGGCAAACGGAGTTCTCGGCTTTGCCCCCGCCGCCGGCGGCGCCTGAGGCTTGTCTTTAAGGGTGAAAGTGATGAGCCAAGCGATGAAGCCTGGAATAGCCGCGAAGTACAGGATGCGGCGGTACATGAGGTCCGGAGAGGTGTTGGATTGGCCCCAAAGCCAGAGCAAACCGACGGTGATCATCACCCCCGTGAAGGCGCCACCGGTGTCCATCCCCTGGTGCAGCCCATACGCCTTGCCGTAATCCTTCTTGTCCACGGAGTCGGCTAAGAGCGCGTCTCTTGCGGTTGTCCGTACCCCTTTTCCAAATCGATCTAAAACACGTCCCAAAAGAACAGTCGGCCAAATATAGGCCAGTCCGATAATCGGCTTGGAGAGGCCACTGGTCAAATATCCAACCTGGATGTAAGGCGTCCTCTTGCCCGTGCGGTCTGAGTGAAACCCGGACCAGCCTTGCATGAAGTTGACAAGTGCCAGGGCAACCCCTTCGATCAAGCCGAGCGCCCATTTATCTGCCTTGAGAACCAGAATGATGAAGAGCGGCATGATCGGATACGCCATCTCCGAGCAGACATCGGCGAAAAAGCTGATCCACCCAAGCCGGTAGACAACGCTTGGCAGCTTGCCTGGAAGCGGTGCCGGACTCGGAGAAGAGTCTGCGGTCGGATCTGTAGATTCGGCTGGCTTGGACAAGACAGGAAGAGAATACTCGCCCGCTTTAGACGGTTCCTGGCAGATTCATCGACCCAAGCGATGCAAAGTTAAGTCGAAAGACCAACCGCCATGAGAATATCGATATCTCTCCCCGTCGCCGCCTCCTTCTTCTGCGTTGCCTGCGGAGGTTCTGGCGGTGGAGGTCCCATTGTCACAACTCCCGCCTCCAAACTTCGGGTCCTGAATGACTTCGTGGATGTTTCACGGGTCAACGCCAATGTATCCGGCACCCCCATCCTCAGCAACCAGCCCTTCGGCTTCACATCTGTGTTCACAAAGTTCGACGCGGGTACGCAGACGATCAATTGTTTCGACGCAGGCACGAGTGCCCTTCTCGTAAGCCGTTCAGTCATCTTGCAAGCTAACAACTTCTACGATGCGATCGGTCTGGGGACTTCCGGGAAGGGAAGGCATGTTCTGTGCTTCCAAGCAAGCCAGTCGACCCTCCCCGGCCAAACCCAAACACGCATCGTCAACGGTGACGAGGATGCGCCTGCAGTCGATATCTATGTAACCCCCATCGGCACAAAGAATGTCAACGGGTTAACTCCTCAGCTAACAAACGTGCAATTCGCCGACGATACCGTCGGTTACAAGCCTTTCGCACCGGCGGCTTATACGATTTGGTTCACTCCTGCCGGTCAACCGGCCACTTTGCTGGGCGGGGCAGACGAGACATTTGTTGCAAATACAAATACCACGCTACTTTTAGTGAAGACGTCCAGCGGCCTAAACGTGCAAGTGATAACGGACAGCGGCAATTAGAAACGGGCATAACGACGGCCGCTTGAAAGCGGCCGTACACCTTCTCTAAGGAACCGACCGGGCATACCTTAAGTCTTGCATTTCGGCGCTGCGTGACGTGCGCTATCAATGGATTGAAAGGAGAGCTAATCAATGAAGAAAGCGTTTATTTTGGCGCCTATGCTTGTCATCGGTGTATTGCTTGCCGGCTGTGGTGGAAGCAACAATGGAAATGGGCTGGTCGGCCAAAGCAACCCCAGGGTGCGGGCGGTCAACTATTTCCCTGACGTTACCAGTGTCAATGCCACTTCGGATAACACGGGCGGCAACACCAACCTATTAACAACCTCGACGTTTGGAACCGTCGGTGCCTACAACATTGTTGCCGACGGAACGCGGACGATCACGTTTGCGAACTCCAGCAACAACTTGACATTGACTTCACAAGCGCAAGACCTGCACTTGAACAACTTCTATACCGTTATCGGTACTGGAAGTGGAACCGGCGGTAGGCACATGATCTTGCTGGGCGACACCCAGACGGTTGCTCAGAACCAAACGAGAATCCGCTTCGTGAACGCGAATGAGACCAACGCCAGCGTCGACTTTTACGTTCTTCCGACGTCCACCTCGACACTCACGGGTCAGACCCCCCAAAACCCCGCTGTAGCGTATCTGGACAATACGGGATCGTACGCTTCTTATAATCCGAATACCTACACCGTGTGGGTGACTCCGGCAGGAACTCCCGGCACTGTCCTGGTGAAGAAGAACGTGACGCTCAGCGCCAATACGGTTCTCACCTTGGTCTACGTGAAGACTGCAAGCGGCCAAGACTTGCAGACGATCACAGACGATCCAGTTGCTACCCCTTAGTTCATCTAGGGACCTCGCATCAACAAGGAAAGTGGGAGTCCGATTTTGGACCCCCACTTTTCTTCGCTATCGTGGACTTAGCGATCGCTTTTTATAGTGACTTCTTCGCCGTCTTTGCTGATCTTTATCGTCCAGTTCTTGGATTCGCCGGAGATGCCGAGCATGTTTCGCTGAGACTGGGTCAAGTCGCTGGTTCGCAAATAACCTTGCCGGCGATTAAGCTCCTTTTGGTCAGGTGACAAGCTGCTCAGCAACTTGGTGAGATTCTGTCCGTGAGAGAGCACGTTGAACATCGAACCTGCCCAACCACCGTCCGGCGCCAAAGTGAAGGATCGGCCGTTTTTGCTCCATGGCGCGACGAAGAAAGATTTGCTGTCCCTGAACGCCTCCGGATGCTCCTTTTGCGCTTTTTCCACTGCTTTCTGCGCTTCCAACATGGCGTTCTCAGAGATCTTCACCTCGTCGCCGCTCTTCATCATCTCGACTTGAGAGTCCTTGATGGCCTTTTCCATATCTTGTATGGACTTGTGTGACATGCGAGGCATGTCTTTCAAGTGTTCCTTGAGTTGCGCGCGAAGCTTTTCCATGTCGGGCAGGTCCTTCATGTCCGGCATTGGGAAGTTCTTCATGTCGGGCATCACGAAAAATTTGCCGCTGCTATCGCCGAAAGCCTGGACGTTGTCGCCCTCCGGAGTCACAAAGACTTTACTGCCATCCTTGAAAGTCTTGAACTTGCCAGGCGGCAATGCCATTTTGAACTGGACAGGAGGCGTCGGCGTAGTCCAGTTGCCGTCCATTCGCATCTCGCCAAACCCGCCTTGGCCTCCGTGGCGGAAGACGCGGACGCCTCCGTTTCGCTCCCAATGGCCACCTAGGGCAGAGGCGATCGCATCCACCACTTCATCGATGGGCTGGTCTTTAATGCTCATCGTGATTGTGGTGTCCTTGGGTATCTCCGAGTCGGCAGCCACAAAGCTCGCCCCGTTCTTAGAAAGCCAATCGAGCACGTCGCTCACCGGGGCATGGTTGAAATCGACGGAAACCCTCTGGCTCGAATCCTCCTGGCGCGCTTCAACCGTGATGGCCGGTGGCGGCGGGGTGATTTGAGACATGGGCGGGCCTTGCTGGGCGCCTACCGTTAATCCCGTCAAAACGGCGGCAGCGGTCAAACTCCATACGCTCATTCGTTATTCAGTCCTCCTGAGTTGTGCCGCATCTTCCGTGCGGCTTCGACCGGACATACATGGAGCTAGCCGGCAAAAGTTCCAAGTCCCCTTGCACGTCCCGCACCTTAATCAGAACAGGCGGCCCGTCATCCATGTCAAATAGGGCTGTGGAAGACAAAGCACTAGTGGCAACAGACCAGGTCGTTGGCAAGCAAATTGAGCTGGGAACGGTTGAGCACGTTGCCGCGATGGCAGCGGGAGCTCTTCTCATGGGCATCGGCATGACCCGAGGGGGCCTTCCTGGCGCCTTGGCCAAGATGGGTGGCGCGGCTCTGATCCTCCGCGGGGTAAGCGGTTACGAACCGGTTTATAGTGCCCTGGGCCTGAACATGGCGAAGCCAGGGACGGGGGCAAGCCGGCGAGCCATCCGGGTGGAGTCATCAGTTGACATCCATAGGTCGCCGCAGGATCTGTACAAGCTTTGGCGGGATTTCGAGAACATTCCCGCATTCATGTCCAATTTGGTAGATGTTCAGGTTATGGATAACACGAGGTCCCACTGGACCGCGCGCGCCATTGCCGGCACCACCATCCAATGGGATGCGGAGATCATCAAGGACGTGAAAAACGAGATGATCGCATGGCAGACCGTAGAGGGTTCCTCCATCGACCATGCGGGCTCGGTCCATTTCGAAGCGATTGAAGATGGAGGCACCCGTATGCGAGTTGTCCTCCGCTACGACCCGCCAGCCGACAAACTCGGCGCCGTCATCGCCAAACTCTTCCGCGGCGATCCCCAGACCGAAATCGACCAAGACCTTAAGCGCTTTGCAAAAATCATGAACGGCCTTGCGAGAGCGGAAGCGAAAGCCAAGCTGATCTAAAAAACTCCCTTCCCCTTGTCCTGGATGTTCGTGCCAGGAGAGGGGGAAGGGCTGGGGATGGGGGTTCCGGGAGCTTTCTAAGCCACAAGCGCTTTCCACGCAGATAGAAGCCTTTGCATGCACCAAGCGATGGTCCGCGTGTATCGAGAAAGTCGCCAGCGCAGAACCGATAGGTGAATCTCCTGCTATTCTCCGAGTACCCGGAGATAAACCAAATACTCAGCCTCCGAAAACATCGCAAACACAACCCGCTCAATCGAAGTCTCCGCCACCGAGGAGACCCAAGCCCGAACGGCGCCCAGTGCAATCGGCGCAGCCAGTTCAACGGGAAACCGATAGGACCCAGTCGAGATCGAGCAGAACCCAATGCTCGCCCCTCCCAATACATGAACTGCCGCAAGGCTGTTCCGGTAGGAAGCCGCCAAAAGGTCCGCCTCCCCATGATCTCCGCCCTTCCACCGCGGTCCTGGCGTGTGAATGATGCCCTTGTGCTTCAACTGATGGGCGCCGGTAACGACAACCTCGCCCGTCGGACACCCGTTCGGAGCAACGCGATAAAGCTCCAACAACAATTTCGGCCCCGCCAATTGATGAATCACCCCATCAATTCCGCCGCCACCACGCATCATCGTGTTCGCAGCGTTGACGATATATTCGACATCCTGATCAACGACTGAGCCGCGAACAACGGAGATGTCAAGCATGGTGTTGGGTGTTGGGTATTAGGTTTTAGGTATTAGGTTTTAGGTGTTAGGTCTTGGGTTCGAATCCGAATACCCAATACCCAATACCCCTCGACTACCCCGCAACTCGCTCGGCAATTGCATCCCCCATCTCCTTAGTGCTGACGAGCCGTGAAGCCTTCTCGAAGATGTCTGCGGTCCGAATGCCGGAGTCCAAAGCCTGATCAACGGCGGCTTCAATTCGCAAAGCCTTCTTGTTGTCGTCAAAGGAGTAACGAAGCATCATTGCCGCGCTGAGAATCGCAGCGATAGGGTTTGCCCGACCCTGGCCGGCGATGTCTGGCGCGGAGCCGTGCACTGGTTCGTAGAGGCCGAAAACTTTGCCGTTCTTGGGATCGCTCAAGCTGGCTGACGGCAGGAGGCCCAGCGAGCCTGTGATCATCGAAGCCTCATCGGACAAGATGTCACCAAACATATTCTCAGTCAGGATCACGTCGAAGTGTTGAGGGTCCCGCACAAGCTGCATCGCGCAGTTGTCCACCAGCATATGCTCGACCTTGACGTCTTGATTGTCGGCCGCCATCGCCGTCACAACCTCACGCCAAAGGCGACTGGTCTCCAACACGTTCGCCTTGTCCACGCTCGTGATCATCCTGCGGCGCTGACGAGCTATGTCAAAAGCGCGCTTCGCAATCCGTTCGATTTCCATCTTCGAATAGATGCAAGTGTCCACCGCCGTATTCCCGTTGTCCCGCCGCTCACGCGGCTGGCCAAAGTAAATGCCGCCTGTTAGCTCCCGCATAACGACCAAGTCGATCAGCCCTCGCTCGCCCTTCAGCGGGCTCGCCATCATCAGAGCCTTCAACGTCTTAGCCGGCCGCACGTTGGCGTAGAGGTTCAACTCACGCCGAAGGGGGAGGAGCGCGCCAACTTCTGGCCGCAATTCGATCGGTTGGATCGCATCATATTTCGGTCCACCGACCGCGCCTAACAGCACGGCGTCGGCATCTTTGCAGAGGTCGAGCGTCTCTTTGGGGAGCGGGTGCCCCTTGGCGTCGTATGCGGCGCCGCCAATGAGCGCGTCTTCAAAGTTGCACTCCACGCCCGTGGCCCGGAGAACCTTGACCGCCTCGGCAGTCACCTCCGGCCCAATCCCATCTCCCGCCAAAACCGCAATCTTAAAAGCCATGCCGAGCGATTATATTTGATCTAGCGCTTCAGCTACCCAATGGAGAAGGCCTTTCGTGGCGATTCCGATGGAGCATTGTGAGTCTTGGTGGTACTCCGGTGCCCCTTCTGTTTTAAACCGGCCTGAATAAACCCAAAGAACACGAAGAATCACAAAGATACACAAAGGGGCTGGGTCCAGTGAGCCCGAAATGCGCGTAATCTAAAAAGGTCCCCTTCACCATGTCAAAACTTCTGAGCCTCCTCATCCCCCTCCTCGCTCTGGTAACAATGACCGCCCGGGCCGACACGGCTGTCGCCCACACCGTTCAGCGCGGCGATATCTCATTGGTCTACGAAACGGAAGGGAAGGGAGATGTGGTTATCCTCCTCGCGGGCGGTCCCGGCGTCACCCCTTACTCCGTCAAATACGTCTTTGACAAAGTCTCCAGGGACCACGAAGCGGTCCTCCTCCACCAGCGGGGCACCGGAAAGACAAAGCTGCCTAGCACCGACTCGAGCCACATGACGCTCCCTATCTTCATTGATGACATCGACGCGGTCAGGCAACAGCTTCATGCGGACAAAGTCACGCTTATCGGCCACTCCTGGGGTGGCATGCTGTCCATGGCCTACGCGGCGGCCCATCCGGATCGAGTCTCCCATCTGATCCTAATGGACTCGGGCGGCGTGGACGTTTCCTTCGCCCCCGTATTCCAAGACAACATCAACATGCACCTGGAGCCGGAGGATATCGCCCTTAGGGCAAAGTCCTTCAAGGAATCCGCAGCCCACGACCCTATGGGGAGCTTCCACTACCTCGAATCGATTCTTCCCGGATACTTTTATAAGCGCGAAAACGCCCTCTCGTTTATGAAGGGCATGAAGCCGGACGACTTCAATCCGAAGCTGCAGCCGCTGCTGTTCGGCTATGACGTGAAAAGCACCATCGTCAAATATCGCGGGCCCGTCGACATCATTCAGGGTCGCCAAGACCCGATTGACGCTAGCACCATCGCCCTCAATGTGAAGTATTTGCCCCAAGCCAAGGTGCATTGGGTCGAGAGAGCCGGCCATATTCCGTGGCTAGAAAATCAGAGCCAATTCGACGCCAGTCTGGATTCAGCGTTCCAAAACCGCTAAGCGGGGACCGTGAAATAGAAGGTCGAGCCTTTGCCCAGTTCCCCTTCAGCCCAAATTTTTCCGCCGTGCCGCTCGACGATGCGCTTGACGTTGGCCAGACCGATACCCGTTCCCGGAAACTCCGTATCCAGAACGAGGCGCTCGAACGGCAAGAACATCTTCTCTGCGTACTGCTTGTCAAAGCCGATGCCTTCGTCCTTGATGAAGAACACGGGCTCTGCATTTTGAGCGGCCTCGCCGATTGAGATTTTTCCCCCATCAGGCGAAAACTTGCAGGCGTTGTCGATCAGGTTGAGAACTACGAGCCTGAACAGCTTCGCGTCAACTTTCGCGCAGAGCCCCTCTTGCACCTCAAACCGAATGTTCTCGCAGGGCTCACGGGCCGCAACTTCCTCGTAGACTTCGGTCGCAAGGCCTGAAAGGTCGACGTCGGACCTCGTCATCTCTTGGCGGGCAATCCTCGACAGTTTGAGGAGATCGTCGATCAAGCTCCCCATCTTGCTCGCCGCTTTGGCCTGACGCTCGAGATGCTGTTGGGCGTCTTCGGGCAGGGAGTCGCCGTAGTCCTCCCGCAGGATCATGCTTGTCGACATAATTGCCCGCAAGGGCCCGCGTAGGTCGTGCGAGACGGAGTAAGTGAAGCCTTCCATCTCCTTATTGGCGGCTTCGTATTGCGCGGTTCGCTCTTTAACTCGCCTCTCAAGCTCCACGTTCATGTTCGTCATGCGCTGATAGAGACGTGCGTTATCCATTGCCACGGCAGCTTGCGAGGCAACGCCTAGCACAATCCGCTCATGTCGAGAGGTAAAGATGCCGGCCTTTTCGTGGCCGAAAAATAGTCCACCGATGACCTCGCCCGATCTGGAGATAACAGGTACTGCTAAATAGCTTTTGACCGGCAGGTGGCCTTTGGGCATCCCGCAATACGGCTCGTTAAGGCCGTAGCGTTCATCCTGGGTGATGTCCTCACTACGCATCACTCCTTCACCCTGAAATGTAGGATTAAAGATCGCCGTATTTCGCGGCATCGGAAACGCGGAAAATGCCTCTCTTGGAACGCCTGAGAGCGAGTAAAGCAAGTAGCTCTCACCGGAGTCGTTCATGACGTTGTAAAAGAACGATCCGAATTGCGCGCCAACCAACTCCGTGGCAGCGTCAGTCAGGCTTTGGACCAACTTTTCTAGGTTCAGTTCGCTGGAGAGAGATTCCCCAACACGATTGATCGTCTCGAGGGCGAATGCTTCGTCCCTCGCTTTGGCTTCTGCCATTTTCTGATCATGAATATCAGTGCTGGTCGCATACCAGCGAGAAATCTTGCCTGCGCCGTCGAAAAGCGGCACCGACCGCGACAAATGCCATCGATATTGGCCGTCATGGCGCTTGAGCCGCAGTTCTTGTTCCCAGACCTCACCGGCCGAAAAGCACTTTTCATAGTGCTCTCGAGCCCCGGCCATGTCGTCAGGATGAACAACAATGACCCAGCCTTCAATGCCCGGGATGTCAGGGGACAGGCCCGTGTAATCGTAGTAGTGCCCGTTGAGATAATCGACGCTGCCATCCGCAAAACTGGACCAAACGATCGCAGGCATAGAATCGGCAAGACCCCGAAATCTTTCGTTTCCTTTTCGCCGCTCCATCTCCGCCTGAGTCCGTTCCGATATGTCATGGAGGATGGAAAGATGAAGACCCGGGAGCACGTTCGCCACGGCCCGGTACTCCACGGTGACGAGCGAGCCGTCCTTGCGACGGAGCACATATTCTCCTACCTGCTGGCCAGTCTTCTGAAGTTCACTCAAATCCGGCTCGACGCTTGGCTGCAGACTCGGCGACGCGACGTCTGCGATCGTCATGGTCATCAACTCGTCTCGGGTGTAGCCGGTGAGCTTTTCTGCCGCTGGGTTGACGTCTTGATAGAACCCGTTATCATTTACGAGCAGGATCGCGTCTTGGGCGTTCTCAAAGATGGCTCTCAGTCTTTGCTCGCTTTCGATTAGAGCTTCTTCTGCCGTACAGCCTTCAGGCGCTGCGGCTGCGGCTCGTCCGGCGGTCTCGCTCCGCTTATGAGTCTGCTGCATTTCTGCCATGTCGTGTATTTGCGCCCTAGACCGCAAGAACTAGTATAGAATACGTTTTCGACGTTTGGTGTAGTAGATCACAACTTTTGAGAACTTGGACACTCTGTTAAGGGCGTCCAATGGGTCTTTCCGGCCACTTTAATTAGCCGCCACGAGATGTTCTTTGACCCCGCATCGCGTATGCTCCCGAATGCCTGAACAACGAGAGCCTCAACATGACTATTCGAACCGCTTTTTTCCACGCCGGATCGCTCGCCCTTTTCACTGCCGCCCTAGCCGGCGCCGCGCCGCGTGCGCAGACGGACACTCCCGCTGAGAAGCAGTACAAGAACATTAAAGTGTTCACCGGCTCCCCGGCCAAAGAGATCCTGCCCGCCATGAACGCGATGACGGCCGCGCTCGGCGTGAAGTGCACCTTCTGCCATGCTCAGGACGACAAGGGCCAATGGCAGTTTGAAAAGGATACGGAGAAGAAGGACACAGCTCGCGAGATGGTCACTATGATGCGGAAGATCAACTCAGATAACTTCCAGGGCAACATGACGGTGACGTGTGCTACCTGCCACCAGGGCCACTCCTCACCCAACCGCTTTGCGCCATTGGGACAGCCGCCTGCCTCCGAGCGCCCGACCGCAACCACAGGCTCTGCAATTCCGACGGCCGACAGCCTCGTTGACAAGTACATGCAAGCCATAGGCGGACCGGTTGCCGTGGCGAAGATTCAAACCCTCGATATGAAGGCGGACGCCCAGTTCGATACGACCCCGGCCAAAGTCGAGATCATCTCCAAGGCCCCAGGAAAAGTATTGAACACCATGATGTTCGGCCCCGCAACCTACGTCCGAGGCTATGACGGAGCAGTTGCTTGGGGCAAGGATGCCGGCAACCCCGCAGTCGCTGATGAGTCCGCCTCCGAGATTGCTTTCTATTCACCTTACAGCTACTTGAGTCCGAGAAGCTTCTACACGAGCTTCCAACGGGTTCGGAAGGACACGCTGGACGGCAAAGACGTTTATGTCGTCGGCGCTCAGTCCAAATTCGATAACCTCCGTCAGCGCCTCTACTTCGACGTCAACACGGGCCTCCTGGTCAGGGTGTGGACGGCTACCAATACGCTCGTAGGCGCTGTCCCGGGCACCGAGGATTACAGCGACTACCGAGATGTCAACGGGGTCAAGATCCCATTCAAAGTGGTGGACACGACAGGCGAAGGCGTCAACACCTTCACCTTCACCACCGTCACCCCCAACGCAGACGTCCCTGACTCTAAGTTCGCCAGGCCCAAGGGGTGAAGCGTTGAGCCTTGAGCCTTGAGCCTTGAGCCTTGAGCCCTAAGCCTTGAGCCTTTAGCCCTGAGCCTTGAGCCTAAGTACAAGGTCCGGGCCTAATCCCAAGGTCGAGGTTTAACTCTTAGGGCCAAGGCGCAAGGCTCAACGCTTAAGGCTCAACGCTTGCTAAGCACCCCCCAAATCGGGTACAAATCAGCGTCCACGCTCCGGTCGTCTAGCGGTTTAGGACATCGCCCTCTCACGGCGGAGATCGGGGGTTCGAATCCCCTCCGGAGTACCAAATTTCTAAATCGGTCGCATCGCGACTTTGTTGGCTGGCTTGGAAGAGTTCGGCATAGGGAGTTTTGAGGCTGATTATTAGGATTCCGTCTTTTATGAGGGCGGATTCTTGGAGTTCTAATATGAGGTTTCGGCGTTGATCGGGGGAACCGATGGAAAAGAGGTTTCCGGCTTCAAGGGCGAGTTCTAATATGGTTTCGGCTTTCTCGTACCAAGCGCCCTCGGCTTTGGTGATTGATCGCATCCTCAACTCCGCGGCGGCGAGCTGCTCTTCGAGCTCCGGGCGCTTCTTTTCGTAGAGCCATTGGGGGACCTGGCTGTTTAGGCGGTCTAGATAGAGGTGTTCAATTTGCGATCGCAGGTGTTTGGCCTCCCGCTGGGCGGCTTCTACGATCGTCTCGACGGTGTGCCGCTCTTCGGCCAGGCTCTCCTTTAGGGCGGTTTTCAGCCAGGCCATTCGCTCGGCCGAGATCTGGCAACCGCCGAGGACGGCCGCGTATTGGGCGGTGATGTCGGGCTCGGTGATCATCTTCATGCCGGGGCACTTTTGGGGATGTGGGGATGTCGGGATGTCGGGATGTGCGGTAGTTGGGCTTCCCAAGTTGCCTCTCATGCCGGTGCAGCGGTAGTAGATGTATTTGCCGTTCTTCTTGCTCTCAGCGGTGATGGTGCAGCCGCAGAGGGCGCACTTCATGAGGCCGCGGTAAGCGAAGTTCTTGGAGCTGGAGCCGGCGTTGCTGGTTTTGCCGGCGAGGATGGCTTGGACGGCTTGCCAGGTCTGGACGCTTACGATCGGCTCGTGATTGCCGGGGTAGGTTTTGCCGCTCCAGGAGACGAGGCCGCAGTAGAGCGAGCGGGTGAGTATCTTGTGGAGCATGTTCCTGGAGGGGGCCTGTGGAGGCGTGAGGCCGATCTCGCGGGCGACCAGGCGGAGAGTGTCGAGCGAATGCCGGCCGGTGGCGTACTCCTCGAAGAGGCGGCGGACCAAGGGGGCCTTGGCGGTATCCACGGCGATCGTCTTCTTATGGCCCTCGGCGATGTTCTTGTAGCCGATCGGGGCGACGGTTGGCCAGAAGCCTTGCTTGGCCTTTTCGTCCATGCCTTTGCGGATCTCTTCTTTCTGGTTGTCGATGAAGTGCTTCGCGAGGAGGACGTGGACGCCGACGATAAGCTTGTCGGATGAACTGCTTTCGGGCGAGAGCTCAAGGCCTTGCTTGGCAAATTTGATGCGGGCGCCGATTGCGTCGAGTTTGCCCATGTCGTACCAGTTGCGCGAGAGACGGTCGACCTTTTCCACGATGACGTGGATGCCGGGGTTTGCCTCGAGGTGGTCGATCATCTCGCCGAATACGCGGCGGCCTTGGCTCTTGGCGCTTTCGTCTTCGATGTACTCGTGGATGACGTTGAAGCAGTTGGCCACGGCCCACTCTCGGAGGAGGCGGAGTTGGGCGTCCACGGAGAAGCCGTTGGCCTGCTCGGCGCTGGAGACGCGGGCGTAGATGACGGCGTTGCCCGTGTTAGCGGTTGGCTGCAGGCGGGTTTTCTTTGGCTTGCTGGGCATCTCGGTTGCTAGGTCCCGATACGTCGCTGTCGCGTCTATCCGGGATGTCGCTGGCGCTCCATTGCCGGTTGCAGGGTTGCTTGGTTGGGGGAGGGCGTTAGGCGCTCGGATTCGATGGCGGCGTTTAGAATGCCCATCAGGTAGGCGTTCATCGATTCGTATTTGTCTTCGATTCTTTCCAGGACCTCAGGCTCCATTTCCAGTGTGAATTTGACTTCGATCTTTCGTTTCATTTTGCTCTTTGATCTCTCTCAGGATTCGGAAGAAGTTTGCGAGCGATCGGCGTTCCTCGTCGTTCCACGGACACGGCCTCGCCTCGTGCGCATTATCGCACGCCGGCTGTTGGGTGGTCTGTGGAAAAGCGGACATTTCAGTTGCTGGGTTGTTGGGTTGCCGGTTGCTTGGTTGGAGTTGCGTAAGGATTCGGGGGGCGTTTCTCTGTGGCGGGTGTGTTGAAGCACTTGTCGTAACCCTCGGACCAGCCATCGGCTTTAGCCTGTCGCAGGTAGTGGGCGACGACTCCGCTCAAACTTGCGATTGCCCTTGAATCGAACTGGGCAAATCCGGCCGGCCGCTGATACCAGGCGTCGATGATCTTGGAGGCTGATTCGTCGAAAGGATCACTGCTCATGGCTGGACCCCAATGGTCTTTCCGTGTTGAAAGTGGTATTTGGGGAGGCTTGCTAGCGGCAGGTAAAGCGGGTGCTGTGGGTGCCCATCCTTCGACGCTTCACCGATGCGACAACAATAGGGGAAGAACCCTTTTGCCAGCTCGGTTTCTAGGAATTGAGCATTCGTTCCCCATGCCGCAATCACCAGACCTGCGCGGGCGTTCGCGCTCTTCCACGCCTTAAGGTTTTCGGCTCTTGCGTCCGCATACTCGCGCCCTCGCATGTAGCCGATCTTCTTCAGCTCTCTCGGATCAGTAGCACGGTACGGATATAGGTTCACCACGATCAGCGCACCACACCGCCATTCCTTAGCGAACGAGATGCACTTGCGGATTGTCGGGTCGTCTGCCTCCGCGTCCGCCGTTGAAGGGTTCAGCATGACGAAACAGACCGTCTTTATCTTTAGGCCAGGTTCCCATATCCGCTCTAAACCGAATCGGAAGCGACCGCATGACGAAATGTCGGCCTTTCGGATCACTTCGTGGCCTCCGTCGGCACGGGCCGGGCCCAGACGATGACTTCGGCGGCGTCTTTGGAGTGGGCGTTGATGTGGACGTCGGCGACTTGGTATTTAATGCCGTCGTGGAGGGTGACGTGGCCTCCGATCGGGGGGAGGACGGTGCAGCCGACCCAGGTGTCTAGGCCGTGGCCGGTGGCTTGGTGGGTGAACTCGATGGTCATGGCGGTTGCTTGGTTGTTGGGTTTGGGGAATTCTTGGCCCGGCGATTGAGGAGGCATTTGTGGGAATCGACCGGGCCGGTGGATGGTCCTTTTTTGCGTCGGGGACCAACCTCGTTTTAGGAGGGCGTTAGGCGTTAGGCCTTGGGCGTTGGGTCCTCCTGAATCTTGGTGTCGCGGAGTTTCGCGAACGGGTAGGGCGGATCGGATTTCTTCTTGATGTAGAGGTGATGCGCCTGGCCAAGGGAGCCGCCTTCTTTGGCGATCTCGGAAAGTTTGCGAAAGACTCCTTGGGGGACGGCGCCATAACCGTAGAGGGCACCTGACCAGAACTCGACGTAGAGGATGCAGAGATCCTTGTCGTAGGCGATGCCCTTGATGGTGGAGGAGGCCTTGCCGAGAATCAGGCCGTCCGCGTGCTCGTTGTAGAAGGCTTCGTCGGCGAGGATTTGCACAATGCGGTTCCATCCGGCCGGCGTGATCTCGGGTTTGAGAGCGGTAGGTCCGGTTGGTCCCGTAGGTCCTGTAGGCCCGGCGTTACCATTCTCGATGAAGTCAGCGAACTCGGCAGCATCGGAGGCGAAGCCGCCCTTTTCCATCCGGTTGTCCACGATCTCTTGGATTTCGGATTTGTCTTGGGTTTCTGTTGCGTTCATTTCTGTTTTCCTTTTGAAAGTTGGGGGCCTGCACACGCGTGTACAGGCCGTGGGCGGGGGTGTTTTTTAGGGATGAAGGATGACGGCGGAAGGCTGAGGGCTTAGAGCCCGGCTTCCTCCTTGTATTGGTCGTGGATCTGTTGGCCGGATTGGGTGGCGGCGCTGACGGAATCGTCAGTGGCTTTCTTGAGGAAGTCGATGACGAGGGAGGCTTGGCCTTTGTTGAGTTTCTTGGTGCTGTAGGGCTCTTCCTCGGTGATGTCGACGCTGGGGGCGGCGACGCCTTGGAGGATGGCGTGGGCGACGTAGCGGCGGAGATCCTCGGGGACGCCGCGCTCTTTGCTTTGGAGGGCGATGTGCTTGACCTGCTGCTCGGTGGCGGCTTGGTCGAACCATTCGCCTTTGGGCCAGGTGGCGAATTTGTAGCCCAAGGCTTCCTTGTCGTCATCGAAGGGGCTGGCTTCCTCCTTCGCTAAAGCTTCGGCGGACGGGTCGGAGGCGTTGGGTGATCCTTCAGGCGCTGTAAGAGCTTCTGGATTCGTGCGCCCGTCGCCGTAAGGATCGAAGTCGCCCTGTGCGATGTAGGCTTTTTTGTACTCCCTCTCCTCAAGATCGAATTCCCGCGAATCAGCGATGAATAGGCCGTCGATCGGGAACTGCCGCCGCATCATGTTCGACTCGGCTTTCGTGAGGATCATTGCGAAGGGGTAGGTCTTCCATGCGGGGTTGCCCGGCTTGTTGTATTGCTCAAAGGGCGCGTAGAAGTGGGCCGGCTTGCAGCCTTTCCGGTAGCCGATCGCGTAGGCGCCGAGGACGGCGCCGCGGGACCCTTTGTATGTGTGCTTGATGACGGTGTTCGTGGCGGCGTCCATCTCGAAATCATCGTTCTCGCAAACGACCTGGGAGATGAAGCCTTCGTAATCCTGCCGGCGTTGAGCGCAAACGATGTAGGAGTCGCGGCCGGTCAAGACCCCAATGCCCTCGACGTACCATATTTGCTTCAGATAGGGATTGAGCTGGTTGTCGGCGGCGACCCGGCAGAACTGCAAGAACTGGTCGGGGGTTGCCGATTTGCACACGGTGGCCCTGAGCGTCTTTTCGTCGCGAAGGTAGAGCTGGTACCGCTCTTCCCTTGCCTGTTGGGCTGCCTCGTAGCTTTCGTAAACGGCGGGCAGGGGAGCGTGAGTGGCGAGTTCGGTTGTGGCTGGTGCGGCCATGTTATTTGCCTCCTGTTGGTCCCGATGTCACACTTGCGCGCTCATCCGGGATCTCTCTGGCGATCGACGTGTAGTTGGGATTGGGGCCGATGCACTCGCCGGCGCTGTTGTGGAGCCAGCGGGCCGGGGTGGCCTTGGCGAGGCGCGGCGGGCGTGATGAGTCATGGTCGAGGTTCTGGACCTCGGCGGCGCCGTCTGGAAACACGGCGATCTGGAAGTGGGCGAACGACGCAGGGGCGATGCCCCTCTTTCTGGCGCTCTCTTTCTCCTCAAGCCTGGAGGCTTTGGTTTCCTCAAGCCTGGAGGCTTGAGCTACCCTGGGTTCCGGGGTTTTCTTCATGGGCGTCCTCCGGAAATGAAGAAGGCGAAGACGAGGGCGACGAGGGCGATCATGGCGAGGGTCGCGAGGGTGAGCTGCCAGGGAGGTTCTCCTTGTGGGGTTGTGTCCTCCATTGGCCAATCGCCTCCGAGGATTGAGGGGACGTGGTCCATGCGATGCCCCGTTGCGCTGTTCGGCTTTGGGATGAAGGGAACGACGGTGCCTTTCAGTGGGAGCGTGTCGTCTATGGCGGAGCCGACAAGGGCATCTATGATTCGGCCGGTTTCTTCTTTCACTTCTGACCTCCGCCGATCTGGCAAGTGTCGTCGTGGCCGCAGACGACTCCGCAGCTGGGACAGGCGGCGCTTGATACGAGCGGCCTTCGGCGCTCCGTGTCGGCCTTGCGTTGTGCGATCGACTCGGCGAGGGCGGCGAAGAGATCCTTTACCGTTGGGTTTTCGTTCCCGACCTTCTCGCGGGCTGCGGCGATGCGATCCTCGCGGGTCATGATTTCGCCTCCTTGACAGGAGCGGTTTTCTGCCCATCCCGATCGCAGCCTTCCGGCTTTATCCGGGATGTCGCTGGCGCTCCATTGACTACGAGGTCCTCGACGGCTTCTTTTAGGTCGTGGAAGTTGGAGGGGCCGTTGGCGTACCAGATGCCTTCTTTGTTCTGCGACCGGGTGACGGCGCCGACCATGGTTTTGGTGGCTTTGCAATCGACTGCATACGACTTGGCGTAGGCGCCGTGGCCGTCCGGTTGGACTTCGTACCACTGGTCTCGGATGAGAAAGTGCTTGGCTTCGGGTCTGGTGGATTTGCGTTTTGGCGCGCGCATTGGGGTTCCTTCCTTAGGAGCTTTCGGTTGCTTGGTTTTTGGTTGCTTGGTTGCTCGGCCACTTCGGTTGCTGGGTTGCCGGTTGCTTGATTGCCGGTTTTCCTCCGTCCAAGTCGGATCCCTTTTGACAAGGGCTCGGGCGAAGCGGCGGTTTTGATCTGTGGGGCGTCTCATGCGGCTCTCCCTTCGAAGGGGGAGCCGACGAGGACGTTGCGGGCGTGGGCGACGGCTTTGCTGATACGGGCGCTTACCGTGGGGCCGGCGACGTTGAGCGTCTTGCCGATCTGGCGGGTGGTGTAGCCTTGCGCGTTCTTCTCGATCACGTAGGCTTCGGCCGGGGTGAGAACCTTGAAGATTTGGTCCACGAGGATTTGGTCATCCTCGGTTTGTGGCGCTTGGACCGTGAGCAGCTCGTACGCGCACTCGCCGGCTCGGTAGCCTCGGAGCTTCTTGGCTTCGTCTTTGATCGCGTTGTAGATCGCGGTGGTGAGGATGGCCCGGTGGCATCCTTCGGGGCGCGTGATCAGCTTGTGGGCTTTGATCCGCGCGGCCTGGACGAAGTCGGCCTGGTCGCCGGGGCACTGGCTGTAGTGGCGGGCTCGGAGCTTGGCGCGGGCTTCGGCCCAGGCCATTTCTTCTCTGTAGGTGACGTTCATTTCGCCTCCAGTCCCGATCTCGCGCTGTCGCGCTTATCCGGGATTTCGCTGGCGCTCAACCACTCGATGACCGTTCGGGCTTCTTCGGCGGTGGCGGGTTTGGGGTGGTTGGCGAGGTATTGGAACTCTTCGAGGACGGCTTCGCGGTAGTCGCCTTTGGCTCGCTTGGCGACTTCGAGGGCGGGGTGGTAGGCGCGGATGTGGCCGGCGCCGAATTGGGTTTGGCCGCCGCCTGGGTGGCGGGCGATGACTCGGCGAGGGCGAGTGCATTCGACCACGCCGACGATCTCGCCGAGTTTGAGCATGCAGCCGCGGGAGAATTCCGGCATCCCCTCCGGCCACTCGGGGAGGGCTCGGAGGGTGACGACGATCGGAGTGCCGGGGACTTGGTGTAGAGAGATGTGGGGATGTGGGGATGTGGGGATGTCTCGGTTGCCGGTTCCTCCTTCGCCGGGGCGCTTCGGCGGACAGGTTGCCGGTTGCCGGTCCCGATACGTCGCTGTCGCGTCTATCCGGGATGTCGCTGACGCTCCATTGCTTGGTTGAGGGGAGTTCACGCGGGCACCTCTTCCATGAGCCCGTGCGCGGATAGGAACTGCTGGGCGCCGATGTAGAGCAAGGACTCCTCGCAGGGGGTGCCTTCGTAGGCGTTGAGGAACTGGCGGACGATCTTGAGGAGTTCCTCCGCTACCTCTTCCACGGACGTCAAGGTGAATTCGGCGTCGATGACGTTGGCGGCGGCGATGTCTGCGAGGGTCTCGATGACGGTGGCTTTGCAGCCTTCGATCTCGGCAATCAGTTGCCATCCGTCGTCGGGGAGATGCGGGCTCGCCTTTCTCTCTCGCGAGAACTTGATCTCATCGAGGATGATGCCGTCGCCGACTTCGATTCGGTGCTCAAGAGCGAAGTCGTTAGGGAGTAATGTGCGAAGTTTGGCGAGGATCCAAGCGTGGCTTGCCTCGCGTTCTTTGGCTTGTAGGGCGATCCGGATTTCGGCGTTACCGCGATCGCGTTCGGCGGCCGCGTGTTGGGCGAGTTCCAAGAGGGTGAGCCGCTTGGCCGGCTGTTCTGTTGTTACGTTCAAGTTTTGTCTCCATCGCCCCTTGCGGGGCCCACGAAGACATTATACACACAATTGTAGCATCAGTGCTACGAATTATGTAGAGTGCAGTTGTAGCACAGTGCGTAGGGGCAAATGCCTTAGACCAGAATTGATGTCATGACAATTGATCTTTCATCTCGAACGCTGGGCATGCTTCTCGCCGGCATCATCGTTGGCATCGGCGCTTCCCAAACGGCTCGCTCTACGACAGCGGCGGCACCCTTGGCAGTGAAGAAATGGGACTACCAAATTTGGAGAGAGCAGGTGCAGCATGGCACGGTGACGGAGACAGCGGAACTGGATTTGATGAAGGTGCTCCGTCGGGGCCAGGCGCAGGACCTTAAAGATGCGAGCAATGGCGGCTGGGAGCTCGCTGCGATCACTCCCGACGTGGACGGCGGCGACACGCAGTACTACGACTACATCTTCAAGCGACCGCGCCCGTGAGCCTACTTCGAGTCGCCGTAGGGGGCTCGGTGCTCGGCGGCCGTCATTAAGGGCTCACGGATGAGGTGCTCCGGCTTTAATCCCGGTGACCAATAGAGTGAGGCTTCTGGCCCATCGGCCTGCCGGATGACGCCGACCAGGCGCGCCGTCGCGTGCCATCCGGGCTCGGGGTTTGGCGCTTTCGATTTTGGATTGACGGGCCTTAGCGTCGGCTCATCGTCTTTTCCTTTCACGAGCTGCTTTACCGTGCACGCCGAATCGCCATCGCGCTCGGCGAGAACGATCACGCCGTAGGGCGGAGCTTTGTCGTGCTCCCAGATGACGAGGTCTCCTTGGTGAAGTGCGGGCTCGCATGAAGGGCCGGCAACGCGAGCGAGAAATCGATTCTTGCCAGCGAATTTGGGATCGATCGGCACGAAATCTTGCCCTTCCAGAGCTTCTCCCCAATCCTCATCGCAGGGGACAACGCCCACGTATCGGATGGTGCTGATCTTGTTGTCCGCAAGCACTGGGCCCCTGAACTGAAGAGCGTCTCCCATGGGTGGGGGAGGGGCGTCTGGGAAGGCGCCCAGCACGGCATTGACCGTCTCCAATTGGACGTCCCGCTCGCCGCGTTCCATAGCGCTTATCAGAGACCTGCTAACGCCGACCCGCGCGGCCATCTCAACTTGCTCGAGCTCGTTGACGATGCGAACTCGGCGGAGCCACTTGGCAAGCGCGGTTAGGTTTTCCGGGGGTGTTTTCGAGCGGCGCACCGAGAAATTGCGGTGCATTTGCACAAACCGAGGTGCTACTGCCGCTATCACAACGTATACAATTGTAGCGTCTATGCTACAGAATCACAAGCCCGTAAGTTTGCCGGACCCCACCGAAGCCCGGAAGAGGGCCATCGAGGAGCGGGACCGGGCCATCGCTTTGGAGGTTGTCCGGCGAGGGGAAGGAAGGGGAGTCAAGTCGGCCGTTGCGAGGGACATGAAGATTGAGAAGTACCAGGTCGGGCGGGCGGTGAAGGACCAAGGCGAATGGGCTAGGGCGGAGCATGCGCGGGTGGTGGAGGGGAAGAAGGCGGATTGAAATGGAAAAGCCCGGCTTTCCGTGTGGGCGGCGCCGGGCTTAGGAACTTGAACTCTGTTAGCGTACCGCAAAACGGGGCACTGGGCGGCGTGGGGTCCGCGGGAGATTGAGAGGCTGATTGTGATTGTTGATTGTAGATTTCATCCCGATACGGCGCTTGTCGCGCCTATCCGGGATTTCGCTGATGCTCAAGATTTTGAGCTTGATGGGGCGGTGCTCTGATGGCCGGCAAGACGAAAGAGAAGGTCTTGGGCGTTGAGACGGCGGTCTTGGCCGAGGTCCTTCGCTCCGCTCAGGATGACAGGCCTCACATTGTGGTGGCGGAGGGGTTTGAGCCGGAGTTGGCTTTGGCGGTGATCTTCAAGTCGCCGACCAATCCTCGAACGGTATTCAACGAGGACGATCTTAATGAGTTGGCTAAGTCGATCGCCGAGCACGGGGTGCTGCAGCCGATCGTCGTTCGCCCAATGAAGGGGGCAAGCGGTGAACGCCCCCATCCCCCTGCGGGTACTTCCCCCGGGGCGGGGGAAGACTCTTTGGCCGCTTATGAGATAGCGGCCGGCGAGAGGCGTTGGCGGGCTTCGAAGATTGCGGGGATGACGAGCATTCCGGCGATGATTCGGAATCTTTCCGATGGTCAACTGCTGGAGATCCAGGTCATTGAGAACAACCAGCGGAAGGACGTGACGCCACTTGAAGAAGCGGTTGGGTATCGGCGGCTCGTGGACTCGGGATATTACGGGACGGGGACTGCGGCAAGGGAGAAGATCGCTCAGAAGATCGGGCGGACGAGCTCTTACGTTTACCAGCGGATGAAGCTGGGGGACCTCATCCCGGAAGTGCGGGATGCTCTCGCGGAAGGCAAGATCACGGCGCATCATGCGGTGCCGATCGCGCGGCTGCAGCCGGAACAACAGTCCGATGCTCTGGCCTACTGCCTCAACCGATGGAATGGCAACCTTACGCCGGTCGCGGTGCTCATTGAGTGGATACAAGAGTCTGTGCTCGGCAAGCTCTCCGCGGCGCCTTGGAAAAAGGACGACGCGGAGCTGCTGCCGATGGCCGGGCCTTGCACGACCTGTCCGAAGCGGATGGGGGCTGAGAACGCGCTCTTTGCGGACCTCGTGGTGGGGAAGGACGACCGGTGTTCTGATCCTGGATGCTACGAGGACAAGAAGAAGGCGTTTGAGGCCCGGCGCGTGGCTGAGGTTGAGAGTTCAACGGGTGCGAAGCCGATCCTCGTCTCAACTGGGTACTCGGGACGCAATGACTTAGAAGATCTCGATACGTACAGCTCCAAATTCAAGAAGGTCGCCGAGGGCGATCAGGGGGCCATTCCGGCTCTGGTCATGCACGGAGGGAAGAAGACTCTTGAGCAGATCTGGGTCGCTCCCAAGAACGTGAAAGCGGATGGGACGGCCGCTTCTTCCAGCGGGGTAACCCCGGAGCGGCGGGAGGAACTGAGGCAATACAAAGTTGAGCAGACGACCCGGTTTGCGGTGTACGAGTTCTGCCTCGCCGAGTTGACCAAGCCGGCCGCGGAGACGATGAAGGCGCTTCGGGAGAAGACGCCCTGGCTCCTGGCGGCGGTGGCTGTCAAGTGCGCGATCATGGATGCCAACTCGGTTGGTGATACCCAGGACGCGGCCCGGCATCCGGGGCGGGATGAGGCGGCGAAGACGCTGGGGCTGAAGGGCTACGGCTATGACCTGCGGCGATCGCTAAAGCCTGAGCGATTGGAGAAGGTCTCGGAGTCGGATGCCTGGCGGGCGATGTTCATCGCGGCCACCTATGACGAGATCTCCTTTAAGGATGGCTCGAAGCCTGCAGGTTTTGTTCTGTGCTCGTTTGCCGAGGTCTTGAATTGCGACGTGGACCTGATCCGGAAGGAAGCGGATTACGAGTTGCTTTCCTCGAGCGCGAAGAAGGACATCGAGAAGGGACTTAGGCAGGACCCTCGCGCGGCGATTCAGCCGCTTGATTTGAAGCCGGCGCCGAAGGCGAGGAAGAAAGGGCCGAGTGCTGAGCCTGAGGATGAGGACGCTTTGGCTTATGAGATCCGGCAACGATGGGGCTCTGAAGAAGGGCTTACGGGCGAGCAGGTCAAGGCCGTGTGGTCTTCGATCAGTGATGAGTCGATCAAGGCCGCAGATCTCGAATATGGCTCTGCCGCTGCTTTCTTCCAGAAAGCGGAAAAAGCGCTTGCCTACGCTGACGGGCGGCTTCGCGGGAATGACCCTACCAGAGAAGTTGCAGAAGACATTATTGCCGATGCTCGGGAGAAGAACGGGCTTGCTGATCCGCCGATCGAGACGGTGATTGCGGAGCTTGAGACTCTGAGCGATGAGTCCCGATACGACGCTGACGCGGCTATCCGGGATGGATCTGACGATCCAGAGTTTGCGGAGGCGTCGGGCGACGGCGATGCGGGGCCAACCGACCCGGAAATAGGACATATAGGACCTTTAGGACATATAGGCTCGGAGAGATGGGCGGAGGCCGGTGCGGTTGATCCGACGCCTTTGGAAGTTGCTTCTGCACGTGAGTGCAAGGGGACGCCGATCGATCAGGACGTGCTTGATGTTCTGGCTCGGTGCCGGGTGGAGGGGAAGACGCTTTTGCTCCCGGATGGGCAGCTTGAGCGGAAGCTTTATGAGCGGGTTAACAAGGTGCTGGAGAACCTTGGCGGGCGGTGGAATCGGAAGGCGAAGGGGCATGTGTTTGATGACGCGGACCCGGAGGAGCGGCTGCAGAGTTGCTTGACGACGGGGCGGGTGGTCGATCTGAAGAAGGAGCTGCAGTTCTTTCCGACTCCAATGGATATTGCCGTGCGGCTTTGCGATTTGGCCGAGATTGGTCGCGAGGACACGGTTCTTGAGCCTTCGGCGGGGAAGGGCGCCATTGCAACGGCAGTGCGCCTCCGGCCCCACGGGGGGCTGATCTGCGTTGAGATTCATCCGTTGTTTGTCGGTGAATTGAAGGCGATGGGGTTCACGGCGATCGAGGGGGACTTCTTGCAGATGGACCTCTCTCATCAGATGTACCACCGCGTGGTGATGAATCCGCCGTTCTCCGGACAGCAGGATATTGATCATGTTCTCCATGCCCTTAAGTTCGTGAAACCGGGCGGACGGCTTGTATCGGTGATGAGCCCTGGATGGCAGTTCCGGGAGAACGCCAAGAGCGTTGCTTTCCGGGCGTTCCTGGAGGCGCATGGGGCGACGGTTGAGGGGTTGCCTGCGGGCGCGTTCAGCGAGAGCGGGACGGAGATCCGGTCGGTGATCGTTTGCATTGATCGGCCGGCCGAGCCCGGATCTTGTGATTGCCGGGAGATCGAGGATTGCCACCGGGGAGGACGCGACCACGGAGACGAGCATGTTGAGCCGTTTTCTAGCGCAGACGCCGATCTGACTGAGATGGCCAATGAGGCGGCCGTTGCGGCTATCCCGAAGCGTGGCCGCGGTCGGCCGAAGAAGGAAGTTTCCATGGCAGGCGCCAAGACCGCCATTGGAGACGAGGGAGTTCATCCACCCCTGGCCCCTCCTTCAAAGGAGGGGAAGCCCGGATCTGGAAGGAAGGGCGGTGGAAAGACGAAGTGATGCCGACCGCTTAGCGCCGGCTCGGACCTCTTGCGAACCCCGGAAATGTGGGCTTTGTGGGGGGGACTGAGCAGGCGTTACAGCTGGCCGGTTGTTATCTCATCGCTGGGCATGTGTGTTCTGATTGTGCACTTATGCCCCACTCGCAAGGCCACGGAGGGCAAATCCATGAGCACGGCAGTTGGCGGTCGGGTACCGCTTGAAGAAGCGAAAGCGTTGGCCCATGAGGTCATTGAGCTTTTGCATGACGTTGAGGATCGGATTGACATTGCTGGGTCGATCCGCAGGTTGAAGGAAACGGTTGGCGACATCGAGCTCGTGTGCAAGCCGGCGTTCGGCTGGGCACATTGGGACGATGAGAAGGGGGAAGGCACGGGATGGACGAACCGGCACTTAGAGCGGGTTCACCAACTCCTGGGCAATGGCACTTTCACGCGCCGGGAGGGAGTCGGGGTTGGAGAGAAGTATCAGGGCTTGATCTATAAGGGGACGGCCCTCGATCTCTTTTGCGTCCTGCCGCCCGCTCAATGGGGCGTCATCTTCGCCATGCGGACGGGACCTCACACCTACAACAAGCGGGTATTTGTGCAGGCTTGCAACGGCGGTTTACTGCCGGCCCATATGCGGGTTTCTCAGGGGGCGCTTTACATCAAGGGCGTGGTGGCAAATACGCCTGAGGAGAAAGATTATTTCGATTTGACGGGTTTGCCGTATCGGCGGCCGGAGGGTCGATCATGACGGGTTGCTGGGTGGCCGGTTGCTTGGTTGCTGGGTTCTTGTGCTGGTGGGCTTGGCTGAAATATCGGGCTCCTTATTGGCGCGCGGTCGGCGCCTACATTTTCGATAGGACGGGCACCGTTCCCAAGCCCGAGGAGGAGCGGCAATGATGTTCGGCTGGCAGACCCGGATGCCCTTCGGGATTTACAGGGGCGACACGGTCAGTGCGGTCTTCAAGAAGGACCCCGACTATTTGCGGCGCCTTGATGGAATCGCTTTTGAGGGCGAGGTTCTGAAGGCGCTGGCGAAGGAGCATGAAACCGGGCCTCATGGGCCGATGCGGCCTTTGTATGACCGGGCCTACACGGTGAGGGAAATGGGGTGGATGGGCGATGAATGAGCTTGCAGTGTTCATCGTCGTCCAGCTCGTTGCTGCGGGCTTTGTTGTCGGTTCCTTTGAGGACCGGGACCTTGCGGGCGAGATCGCCTTCTTGGTCACGTTGCCATGGTCTGGGGTCGTGCTTTGCGCGGCCGTCATCGGGGGGTTCTTTGTGGTGGATTTCCATGAATGACCGTTTGACTCAGCGGCAGGAGGAGGTTCTTGGTGCGGTGCAGGGGTACATCGAGGCGAATGGGTGGGCGCCTTCCATCCGGGAGATCTGCGAGATCGTAGGGGCGAAGCATCCGCAATCGGTGGACTCGGTTTTGGACTGCCTTGAGCGAAAGGAGTTTGTCCGGCGCGGCGGTGGGGCGCGGGCTTTGGCGGTGACGTCCAAGGGGCGCATCCGACTGAAGGCTACGGGCCTACATCTGATCGTGCGGGGAATGGAATCGCCGGAGGCCTTGGCCGACTTTGCGACGGAACTCTACGTTGACAAGCAGCGCCTGGAAGCCGACCTCGCGGAGAAGGCGGAGGCGGTGTGCGTCCAGACGGCCATGCAGCGGGTTTTAAGTAAGCGGGCTGAGCGGCTTGAGAGCCAGATCAAGCAGTTGCGAATCCGCCTGCAGATTCTTGGGGATCAGGGCGGTGGGCATTGAGCGCACCGACTCGGCCGGCGCTTCGATACCACGGTGGAAAGAATCGGCTCGGCCCGTGGATTATCGGCCATTTTGCGCCCCATGCCATGTACGTCGAGCCATATGGGGGGGGGGGCAACGTGTTGGCCCTTAAAGAGCGATCGCTGTCGGAGGTTTATAACGACCTGGACTCCGAAGTGGTCAACGTCTTCCGAGTCCTGAGGGATCCGGAGCAAGCTTCCAGTCTGATTGAGTTGCTTCGGCTGACGCCCTATTCACGCGAGGAGTATTTCGATGCCCAGGAGGAGACGGCCGAGCCGGTCGAGAGGGCGAGGCGCACGATTGTCAAGGCGGCTATGGGCCATGGCAGCGAAGGGGCGACGGGGCATACAGGGTTCCGTCCAGGCTCAAGGGTGGGCTGCGGCAAACGAGGAAGCTCCCACGGGTGGGCGAACTTTCCACCCCACTTATCGGCCTGGATCGACCGCATGCGCGGCGTTGTAATTGAGAACCGCGACGCCCTGGAGGTGATCGCCTGGGCTGAGCGGCAGCAAGCGGCGGAGAAAACCCTTTACTACTGTGACCCTCCGTATGTGCATAGCACCAGGTCGAAGATGGATTACGGCCGATACCGGCATGAGATGACGGACAGTGACCACGTGCGGCTTTCCGAGGCTCTCAATGAAGTGAAAGGAATGGTCGTTTTGAGCGGCTA
>JANYLD010000264.1 GCA_025363835.1 Armatimonadota bacterium | reverse complement strand
GACTTCTTCATCTGCATCGGAAACCAGCCGGAGCTCGATTACGGGGGCAAGCGCAACCCCGATGGCCAGGGATTCGCCGCCTTTGGGCACGTCACGAAGGGGATGGAGATCGTGAAGAAAATCCAGAATTCACCCTCATCTGCCGAGCAAGCGCTTACCCCGCCTGTCGAAATAATTTCAGTCACTCGTATCCCTTGAAGACCATGGATGAGGACAGGCCAGACTTAGACTGAGCCCAAGCGGCCTCACCTGGTGGTCTTCTTGCCTCGGTTTCTCACTAGACAACTTCATCCATTACTTGCGCGCCCGCAAGTCACGCGGTAGTGCCAGCTCGGCCTGAACCGAAAGCCGCTTGTCTTCAACCTAACGCCACGGCCTTTCGAAGCCGACATAATTATCGGTGAGAAAGGCGGGAGGAAAACGCTGGCGGGCATGCCCGCTTCGCTTTGGGCGGCAATCTGTCGCTCAACGCGCTCTGCTGCAGGTCTGCTTGCGGCTCGCCGCAATCATCCTCGTGATGACTGCGCTCATCTACGCTCATACTGTTCGCTTCCTAACCGACCAATCGGTTGCTCAGCTTAGAGAGTACGTTCCGCAACGCGGCAAGCGCGAGTCTGATTTGTTCAGCCTTGCGGAGCAGAGCAATCACACCGTGACTGACGAGTTCCAACGGCAATGGACGATCCGCCCGACGACCGATCCGCAAGCTCAATTTGATGCTCTGCACCGGAAATGTCCCGATGGGACCACAAGAATCCGGCCCGAAAAGCTAAACCCTGATCACGCTCCCACCGGCTACTTCAGCCGTTTCACAGAGATCACGCCGCTTGTACGTCGGAGAGCCATGCTCTCGTACGACATCGTAACCCAGTTCGGCCCGATGTATACGACGCGGTTTATGAACCTGTACGTGTTCTCTACTGACGGATTCTTTTATGCTTACTGGCCGGGCAAACCGATAGGAGCCACACGGAGCGCCAAGGGAGACAGGATGCGCCCCAAATTCCCTCCCAACTACTACAACGGGGATAAGCCACAGTGGACCACCCCCTACGCGGACTCTATGACTCACGACCTCATGGTCACCTGTATGACGCCATTTCTCATCGGCGGGAAGCCGTTTGGCGTCGTTGGAACCGATTTCTCCCTGGACGAGATGATGAACCGCACGGCAAGTTCCAGCCTGCCCGGAGCCCACAACCTCATCGTAACCCCTGACGGTCTTTTGGTCTGCGATCCCAGACAGGCGAAAGACCTCGCCGCTCGTGACGGCAAGCTCTACTTAAGAGACAGCAAGTCGCCTGAGGCGAAGAGCATCCTCGATGCGCTGGGGCATCCTTCGCAAGTAACACAGGTTGTCGAATCCAGCGACGGCCAAAGCTACCTCGCGATGACCCAGTTGAAAGGACCGGGCTGGATATTCGTGACGGTCTATCCAAAGACTATGATCTCTGCCGCCGCCTTTGAGAGCGCGAAAATCGTGCTCCTCCTTGGAGGCGTAGCGCTCCTGTTTGAAGTGTTCGTGCTTTGGGCCATCCTCAGGAAGCACGTAGGCCAACCCCTCCTTGAGCTTGCTGGAACCACTGACCGGTTTGCAGCGGGAGACATGGGTGCTCGCCTGGAACCAAGAGGCGACGACGAAATCGCACACCTGGCGAATTCTTACAATGCGATGGCAGATGCGGTTCAGGCCAGAGACCGCGCATTGGCCGATCAGGCGGCTCAGCTTGAAATTGCATTAGGTGAGGCCGAGCAGGCGCGGGAGGCGGCCGAAACAGCGCTCCATAACCGCAGTGGCTTCCTCGCCAACATGAGTCATGAGATTCGGACTCCGATGAATGGTGTTCTAGGGATGGTTGAGCTTCTTCTCGACACGAACCTTGACGAAGAGCAGCGCGACTACGTCGAGACACTTAGAGAAAGCGGCGCCGGGTTACTTACGATCCTCAATGATGTCCTGGATCTCTCGAAGCTCGAAGCGGGCAAGATGCAACTCCACATCACCGAGTTCGATGTCAACGAAGTGCTTCGACGAGTGGTCGCCCTCCATACACCCACCGCTCAAAGAAAAGGCATTCGCTTTGAGTTGCGGAGTGATCTTGCGCCGAGCGACCGGACTCTGGGAGACTCCCACCGCGCATCGCAGGTTGTCGGCAACCTGATCAGCAATGCGGTGAAGTTCACCGCTGTAGGGAGCATTCAGGTGAGCGTTCGACGATTTGGCGACAAGTTGGTAAGAATCGAAGTCAAGGACACCGGAATAGGCATTCCTGAGGAGCGTCATGTCGCCGTGTTCGGAGCCTTTGTCCAGGCGGACGGCTCTCTTGCCCGCAACTATGGCGGAACTGGTCTTGGTCTCACGATTGCCAAACAGTTCGTGGACCTCATGGGTGGCTCCATTGGCTTCGACAGTGAACTCGGCTTGGGGACAACCTTCTGGGTCGACCTGCCCTATGTCCGCGCTGCCGGAGAAGAAGCGGCTTAGACTCGCCAATTTGCCTCTTTTGAACCCGCCGAGCCAATTCGGGGGTACCCTTCTCCGCTGGCAAGATGAACGTTTACACATCCGAGAGTGTGAGCGAAGGGCACCCAGATAAGCTGGCCGATCAGATTTCCGACGCATTGTTGGACGCCTGTCTGGAGCAAGACCCTAACGCTCGAGTCGCTATTGAGACCCTGCTTACGCGAGGCCTCGCCGTCGTGGCTGGTGAAGTCACAGTTGAAGGCTACATCGACGTCGCTGACATCGTCCGCAAGACGATCAACGAAGTCGGTTACACCGATACGGAGTTAGGCTTTGACGGCCGGACTTGCGGTGTGCTGGTCGGAATTCAGGAGCAATCTCCCGACATCGCCATGGGCGTTGATACCGGTGGCGCAGGCGACCAAGGCATGATGTTCGGCATGGCGTCGCGTGAGACAAAAGAGCTCATGCCGCTTCCCATCTCGATCGCCCACGCGTTAACGCGCAGGGGCGCTGAGGTTCGCAAGAAGCACCCTTCGCTTGGCTTCCGGCCGGACGCGAAGAGCCAGGTTTCTGTCATTTATGAAGCCGGCAAACCCCGCCGCATCGACACTATCGTTTTCTCCCAGCAGCACGCGCCCGCGTTGACGCGAGACGCCGTGCAGGAGTTGGTGATGGAGCACGTGGTGAAACCCGTCCTTGAAGAGTACGGCGAGTTTGTGGATGGGGAGATCAAGTATCACGTCAACCCCACCGGCAAGTTTGAGATCGGCGGTCCCCAAGCTGACACCGGCGTGACGGGCCGAAAGATCATTGTCGACACCTACGGTGGCATGTGCCCCCACGGCGGGGGCGCCTTCAGCGGCAAAGACCCGACCAAGGTCGACCGCAGCGCAGCCTACATGGCTCGACATGTGGCCAAGTGCATCGTTGCCGCCGGCCTGGCGGACAAGGTTGAAATTGCTCTGGCCTATGCCATCGGCGTCGTGCAGCCCGTGTCTCTGAACATTGAGACCTTTGGAACGGAGAAAGAGAGCTCTGAGTGCATCGAGCGGCGTATCCGTGACGCCTTCGACATGTCCCCCAAGGCCATTATCAAGCACCTCGGGCTACAGCGCCCAATCTACCGAAACACGGCCAAAAACGGCCACTTCGGCAACCCTTCCTTCCCTTGGGAGCGAACAACCGAGGCAGATCGGCTCAAAGACTAACGTCGAATTCGGAGCTCGGAACTGGGAGCTCGGAATTTCGAGGCGTCGGCGAAAGCCGGCGCCTTTTTTTTGGTTTAGGGGGCCTTGGTCTCGCCTTCGAAATCTACGCGTTCGTACACGTCTGTTAAAGCAACATCAATTCCTAAAACAGACAACTCGATTTGCGATCCTAGTCCCACGGACGTCGTGTATTTCCAAGTCGAATCCTCTCGAGTAAAGCACTCTACGGAAGGCTCTTTTTGGGCAACTAGAACGTACATCTTCAGTGACTCGATGTGTCTGTAGTGCGCAAATTTAGCACCGCGATCATAGGCTTCCGTCGAATCGGAGAGCACCTCGATGATGACGGTTGGATTAACTAGGGTGTCCAGATTCTTGTCTTCTAACTCTGGCTTCCCGCAGACGACCACGACATCAGGGTACGTATACATCCCTGTCTCAGCAACCTTGACCCTGAGATCGTTGGTCCGCACTGAGCAATCTTTGCCTTTCAATGCAGAGGAGAGCGCCATCGCCAAATTCAGGACAATTCCGGAGTGAGCAAAGCTTGCGCCCGACATGGCGTACATTCGACCGTGGATGAGCTCGCTCTTGCGGTCGGCCGCACGCTCAATCGCCAAATACTCCTCTGCTGTCAATCGGTTACTCGGCGCTGATGACATTTCTACACCTTGCCTTGGTCCAAGTTGACCATCGTGCCCATGAGCGTCTTCTCGGCCGCGCCTTGGTCGCCGGACTGGAGGGCTCGTAGGGCCATGGTCACTTCTTGGGCTTCTTGCGTGCGACCTTGGGTAAGGAGGAGGGCTTGGGTTTTTTGGAGTTCTTGGACGGCGCCCGCGGCGGAAAGCTGCTGCGTCTTGAGGCCCATGATGGTTTTCTCGACGGCTCTGGATGCCATTTGAATCTGAGAGGCTTGGGAGACTCTTGGGTCTACTGCGACGGAGTATTTGGCGGAGTCGGCAGTGAACTCCATGACGAGGTCGATGTCGACGGACTCGTTTTGCCCGGTAACGGCATCGTCGTAGGTGAGGCGGCCGCCGGCGACTCGGTAGTGGCCGAGGGGGTGGTTTTGGAATTCGAGGTCGATGCTTTGTTGCATCGTCGAGCCTCGCTCCATGTCGGCCATGGAGATGTTGGCTTGGCCTGAGTCGACAGCTTCCGGTGATCGCATGGAGACCCAACGGGCTAGCTTCAAATCGAGCTTGACATTTCGCGCCACGGTGGTGAGGAGTTTTTCCATTTCGGTTCGGAACACTTCTGGGATCAGCTCGGGGCGAGGTACGTAGTAGTAGTTTCCGCCGGAGCGCTTTGCCATGGCG
>JANYLD010000178.1 GCA_025363835.1 Armatimonadota bacterium | reverse complement strand
TGCGCTTGGGCTTGGACTCCAGTTCGTCAAGGTGCAGGCGGCGAATGACGCGGCCAGGATCGCCACGGTAAAGGCTACGCATCTGGCTTACCTGACCTCTGAGGCTACACGCTATAACGCCAACAAGCAGACGTGCTCACTGCGAGCGCTCGTAGATCCGCAGATTACGGCTGATGAGAAGCTGATTAAGACGTACGTCACGGTCGGCCATGACCCCACGCAGAGTCATGCGACCCGCGTGGCTAACTTGAATCGAGCAGCGGCTACGAGCAAGGCTGCCACGGCCCTTATCAATTTCCGCGCCGTCTACGCCACGATCCCGCCTGAGTACAACTGCAAGCATCTTCCCAAGAATCCGCCCCCACTTGCCACTAACGGAGGATACAAATGAGTATCGTGGGCGTGGTTGCAGGGTTTCCCCGTGGATGAGGCGCTCAAGGCCAAGTTCGCTATCGAGAATCCCGTAGTTCCGCTGTCGGCAGAACTACCGGCGTTATATCCCGTCATGATAGCTACAGACATTGCTACCCCACGAGGGGTAACAAACTCCAAGGAGGCCCTTGTGGCTGCAAAGCTTAAGAAGTGGTTCACGCTACACCCCAAGGTTCAGGCTGCCTTTATTGCTCTTGCGCTCGTCGCCGCTCTGAACGGTCAGAGTGTCTATGACGGTACGCAGACGGTTCGTGAGGCTGTCCACGGTACTGTTGGTGCTGTTCTTGTGGCTGTCGTTGCCTACCTCAAGAAGAGTAACGGGAGCGCCGTTTGATGCCTCCTCTTGGCGACCCTAATCCACAGCAGTCGAGCTACGTCAACAAGCCGCCTAAGGGCATCTGTCCCTCGTGTGGTAAGTGTAGGGACTGTGGTTCCCAGACTACTAAGACCGTACCTTCGTACGACCGGGCAAACTTCGGGCCTCCGAGGACTGCTAATGGTATTTGATACACGCCCGTACCGGCTTGCCATTAAAGAGTACCTCGCGGACAACAGTCTAGCCCCGGCTAAGGGACTTACTCTCAACCTCAGTCTTCCGCTGGGGATCGTGGCTCGTGCCGCTCTTGGCCGGGTCACGGGTAACATGGCTGCCAAGAACAACCTTGCTCTCGGTAGTGAGAGCCCTCTCCCCTTTCCGGGAGTCACCAAGCGCACCTACCTGCTCACCGAGCCGGTGCGTCGGGCGCTCTGTCCGCCTCCCAAGGCTCCGACGGCACCGCTTCACGGGGGCGGCTACTCGGCACTAACGGACACCACGTACGCCGGCCCGGATCAGGGGGTTGACTTCACTGGTAAGGGCAACGTCTACGCACTCGCGGACGGCGTGGTCACCCGCATCGACCTTAACTCTGGCTGGCCGGGGGGAACGATCATCGTCTACAAGATGTTGAGCGGCTCTCGCAAGGGTCAGTACGTCTATGCGGCCGAGGCTCTCAAGCCTGTCGCGAGTCTGCGGGTTGGCTCCCTGCTCAAGCAGGGCCAGCTGATCGCTGTGCTTGATAGCGGCTTCCCTGGTATGGAGGTTGGCTTCGCACAGGACGCTCACGGTACTGCCTTCGGCACGACGCAGGACGGCAAGCCGGGTGGCCCAGCACCTATTCACGGTCAGGAGATGGCCGACTTCATCAAGCAACTGTCTCAGTAAAGGGGGAGGGCCTTATGGCATTCTCTAATGCAAAGCCCGAGGCAACCTCGGCAGGTAATGCAAACCAGCTGGGGGTCATCACCCCAGGTAAGACCCAAGGTACCTACGAGAATATGGGACTTGATCGTCCGGGTAAGATCACGCACGGCCCGGCCAAGAACAAGGTGAGGATCCATCTCGTCTCCAGTAAGGGTAAGGTTCCTGCCGCAGTCTATGCCGAGGCTATCGCGTTCAAGCAGAAGATTGCGAAGACGAAGACCGCCCAGGACAACGGCACCGCTCGTTCGGTTGCCCACGTTACTCAGGCTCAGTTCTCTCAGCCGCACGGTGTTGCTCCTGCCAAGAACATGCAGCAGGTGAAGCCCGGTGAGCCGACCGCTAAGGGTTCGCACGCCAACGTGCAGAGCGAGCAGCTTAAGAATCCGCCTGGTGTGGCTAAGCGCCCCAATCCTTCGCATCAGAACAATCCTGCTCTCGCCGGCAGGTTCACTCCGCAGGCTGTTGCCTACGCGAATCAGATGAAGGCACCCATGGCCGATAACCCGGCCGACTCGCCCGGTCTTGAGAAGATCGAGCGCAAGCGCGGGATGATGACCTAATGGCTGGCGTCCCTGGTCTCATGAAGGCGTCTCCCGGCCCAGCTCCCCAGGGTACTGGCGGGGGTCGTGACACCCCCGGTGCTGGTAAGCAGCGTGGTCAGTTCGAGAAGGATCGTCAGGGCCGCATGCAGGGTAGTGGGGGACAGCGTCCTCCGATCTACACTCCGCAGGATGATGGTCAGCGGGGCGGTTACGTTGGCCGTGCCAGTAAGACCCCGATCCTCAGTCCCGCCGGGCGTGCTCTTCCCGGTTCGAGTGCAGTCCACGGCATGGTTCCTCAGTACTAAACAGAAAGCCCCCTCAATGACTCTTTCGGGAGACACTGGGGGGGCTATTTCTGTGCCCTGGGACGCTCTGTGTGAGGCTCTCAGGGACTATCATGAAGAAGATGAGGGATCACCCTGGGAGTGTCCTTGAAAGCCTTAGAGGCTGTCCTAGATATTCAGGCCGAGAGACCCCATCAAAATCTCTCGGCCTGTCGAGCCACATAGGTGGGCTCTAGTCTTCTAGTCCGTCGATAGCAGCACGAGCCTTGCGGATGCGGTCTGCCTGACGTTCGTTGCGGATCTCAAGGTTGTCGTTCTGGTACGTCAACTCAGTGACACGATCAGAGAGGGAGTTAACCTCGTTCGTAAGCTCGCGGATCTGTTCAACATCCGCCGTACGGCTGCTAAGA
>JANYLD010000100.1 GCA_025363835.1 Armatimonadota bacterium | reverse complement strand
ATCCGCTCGTCCTGCTCCATCGGTATATCCGTGAGCACAACATCATGACCGAAGAGAAAATGGAGGCTATCGATGCCGAAATTCTCGAGGAAGTGGAGCGTGTGTACGATGAAGCGGACAAGTCGCCGTTTCCCGCGCCAGAGATGGTGTACACGGACGTGTACACCGATATGAGCCCGGAGGTGGGCCACTAATGGCTGTTATCACCTACCGAGACGCTGTCCGCAACACGCTCATCGAGGAGCTGGATAGAGACAAGGACGTTTTTCTCATCGGCGAAGACATCGGGCGCTATCAAGGCACTTTCCGGGTGACTGCGGGCTTGTTCGACAAGTACGGCTCCGAACGGGTGTTGGACACTCCGATTACCGAACCGGGAATCGTTGGAATTGCAACCGGCGCAGCCATGACAGGGCTTCGGCCTGTGGTCGAGATGATGACGATGTCGTTCTCGATCCTCGCTCTGGACCAGATCATCAACCACGCAGCGAAGATCCACTACATGACCGGCGGACAAGCGAAGGTGCCGTTAGTGATAAGGGGACCCGGTGGGGCGGCTAACCAGCTCAGCGCTCAGCATAGCCACTCGATGGAAGGATGGTATGCACACGTGCCAGGTTTGAAGGTAGTGGCTCCGTCCACGCCGGTTTGCGCCAAGGGACTCCTTAAGAGCGCTATTCGGGACGACAACCCGGTCATCTTCACTGAGAACCCCGGCCTGTACGGCATCAAAGGCGAGGTCAACGACGATCCGGATTTCACCATTCCGTTCGGCAAAGCTCGGATAGCGAAGGAAGGGAAGGATATTTCGTTGATCGCCTACTCGAGAATGGTCCACGTCTGCCTTGCGGCCGCTGAGGAGTTGGCAAAGAACGGGATCGACGTCGAGGTGGTTGATGTCCGCTGTTTGCTACCGCTAGATACGGAGACAATTTACAACTCGGTGCGCAAGACGCACCGTGCTGTCGTGGTCTACGAAGACTGGAGGAGCGGTGGCTTTGGAGCCGAGATCGCAGCCCGAATCGGCGAAGAATGCTTCGACGATCTGGATGCGCCCGTCGGCCGAGTCGGCGGTCTGAATGTTCCAATGCCCTACACGAGGAACCTTGAGCTGGAATGCATCCCCAATGAAAAGGACGTATTGGCAGCCGTTCAAAAAATGCGCTAGTGTCGAACTTGGAGCGCGGAGCTCGGAATTACGCCTTCCGAGCTCCCAGTCCCAAAAGGGACTATTCAATGGACTGCGTATACACAGCCTTTAGAACTTCCGCAGGCGTCGTCCAACCCGCAATAACTTTGGCGCGGCCGTCGTCCAGCATCGATCGGAAGCCTTGCTTCTGGGCAATCTGCATCAGCTCCGGCTGCGAGGCGCCGCGTACGATGGCGGCTCGCACGTCGGGCGTGCCTAGAATCATCTCAAATACGCCAAGTCGTCCTTTGAATCCCGTTCCCCGACACTCCGGACATCCGGCCCCCTTGAAGAACTTGCCACTCGACTTTTCTTCGGAAGTGAGGCCTAGCATTTGCAGTTCGTCCTCATCGGGAGTAAAGGGTTGTCGGCATTTACCGCAGTTGAGGCGGACGAGGCGCTGGGCGAGGATGGCGACGCAGACGCCTGCGACCAAGTAGGGTTCAGCGCCCATATCCAGCATTCGGCTCACGGATTCCAATGCGCTGTTGGTGTGGAGCGTGCTCAAGACCAAGTGGCCAGTAAGACCGGCTTGGATGCCGATGCTCAGCGACTCAGGGTCGCGCATTTCTCCAACCATCATGACGTCTGGGTCTTGACGCAGGAAGGTGCGCATGACCTTCGGGAACGTCATCCGTTCCGTTACTTGAACTTGCGCCACATTCTTTTCAAACTCGTATTCAACCGGATCCTCGACGGTGACGACGTTTCGCGTTTTGTTGTCGATCTGGTGAAGCGAAGCGTACAGGGTGGACGTCTTTCCGCTACCCGTAGGGCCAGTGACGAGGATGAGGCCGTAAGGCATCTGAATCGCCTTGCCCCACTTCTTGAGAACATCTTCCGGCATGCCCAGCCGCGGAAGCTCGACCTTCATGGCGTGAGGATCGAGAATTCGCATGACGAACTTCTCACCGCTTAGACAAGGGATGCAAGAAGCACGACAGGAGAGCCGGCGGCCCTGATACTCCATGTCGATACGGCCGTCCTGGGGCTCACGGTTCTCGTCAATTCTCATGCTTGCGGCGAGCTTGAGACGAGCGAGAACGTTTCCCGCGTGGTCAGGAGGAAGCTGCCCGGTCTCGTGGAGAACGCCGTCTTGACGGAATCGGATTCTAAGCTGGTCTCGCTCGGGCTGGAGATGAATGTCGCTTGTGCCGGTGTCAAGAGCATTCATGAAAATGTTGTCGACAATGCCGACCGCGATTCCCATGTCGTCACCGCCCATCTCGCGGCTTCCGCCCTGGGTGTCTCTGATGATGAGCCGGAAGCGCTTTCCGGCCCCGAAGTTCGTCTGGCCCTGATCTTTGATCATAAGATGTATTGCTACTAGGGACGTCCGCCCGTCCCCAGATCGTCACAACATTATCCGATATGCGTGGCGTTTGACGCGCGGTCCGGGAAGATGCCTCCTTTTTGCGGACCGGAATTGACTGGAACCACAGAGCCACGGAGAATGTGTAACCAGTGCCTCTGTGGTTGCATTTTCTTTGAAGCCCTGTGACACCTCAAGGCTCAAGGCTCAAGGCTCAATGCTCAATGCTCAATGCTCAAGTGCCCAAGGCTCAATGCTCAAGGCTCAAGGCTCAAGGCCCACGGCTCGACCCCCTCCCAAGCCATACTCCAAGCGATGCGTGCTCCTTTCCGTTTCAGCTGGCCTCTATCGCTAGCAGTCTCGGCTTGGACTCTGAACTACATCGCTCTCAAACTCCTTTACGTTGACAAAATCCTGACCGCCTCCGAGGTCGCGTTCCTCCGCTACCTTGTCATGTACGCGGCTCTAGTGCTCCTTTGCCTGGTGAACAAGGAGTCGTTTAAGGCTCCCAGGGAAGACTGGCCGAAGCTGCTTTGGTTTGGATTCTGCTCGATGGGGATCTACATGTTTCTGTTCTTAGAAGGCATGCGTTGGTCAGACCCCGCGGAGGGCGCAATTCTTTTGAATGTCTCGCCAATCATGACCATGCTGATTGCGGCCGGCCTCAAACAAGAGCGGCTCAAGCTTCCTGCGCTCGGCGGCGCGGTTCTGGCTCTGCTTGGCGTTGTGCTCGTTACCATTCCCACTCTAGGGAACGGTGAGCAGAAAGGCTGGGGCTATGTCCTGCTGATCACCGCAGCCTGTGTCTGGGCCTATTGCATCGTCATCACAAAGTCTCTCGTGACCAAATACTCGCCGCTGAGGCTGATGACCCTCTCAATGCCCGGTGGCTTTCCGATCATGCTCACCTACTGGCTCATGCGCGACCATGGCCGAATGCCGCTTGCCCAGATTTCGCCGTTGGGATGGCTGCTTTTTCTGCATGTGGCGCTGCTTTCAGGGGTTATGGGCTTTATCCTCTTTTATCGAGGAATCGATGAGATCGGCGCGTCGAGTGCTGCGCTGTGGATATTCTTCGTGCCTCCGCTCACTGCCCTTTGTCAGTGGGTGTTCACCGGTAAGATGCTAACTTCGCTCCAACTAGTCGGCCTCGTCGTCGTCTTAATAGGTGTGGCAATGGCGCAGCGATTCCGGTCTCCAGCCCAACTTCCGGCCGCGCCGCCCGAACCCGCTTAGAGCGACCACGGAAGGTACAATTTGAACCCATTCAAGAGGAGAAACGCCTTGCAAGATCAGCAAACCGACACACCGACCGGCGCCGAAAAGGAACCGGGGGAAGACGCCGCAGAGCCCATATCTCCGGAGGTCGAAGCGGCGGAGCAGGCAGACGGCCCCACCGCCGAACTTGGAATGTTGAAAGGCGAAGTCGAGCGGCTCGACCAAGAGCGAAAACAAGCTGAAGACCAGCTTCTTCGGACCATGGCGGAGTTCCAGAATTTCCGTAAGCGAAAGGACCAAGAAGCCGAGCAAATCCGTCAGTTCGCCACTGAAAAGCTTGTTACCGCGCTGCTCCCCGTTTTAGACAACTTCGAAAGGACGCTTACGGCTCTGGAAAGCGGCGCGCCGATCGACTCTGTCGTGGAGGGCATCCGGTTGATCGACCGCCAATTCCGATCCGCATTAGAGAGCCAGAACGTGAGGCGGATCGAGTCACATGGTAAAGCCTTCGACCCTGATTTCCATGAGGCGATAGCGGCCGACGAATCTCACGAGTTACCGGAGAATACAGTGACAACCGAAGTCGAAGCGGGCTACAGAATGGCCGATAAGGTGATCAGGCCGGCGCGGGTGCGGGTGTCAAAGAAGCCTTGAGGCGACGCTACTTTGGGACGGACGGCGTACGGGGAGTCGCCAACGAGAAGCTGACCCCGGAACTGGCTTTTAAGTTGGGACTTGGCGCGGCGCGCTACCTGCTCCAGACCAACCATCTCCCGCGAGCCGTGATGGGTCGAGATACCAGACGTAGTGGTCCCATGCTCGGCGCGGCTTTAGCGAGCGGCCTTGCTTCGGGCGGTATCGAGGTGGTAGACCTCGGCGTTGCGCCCACTCCCGCCGTCTCCCACGCTGCCCGCACCGGTGATTTCAGTTTTGGCGTGATCATAAGTGCGAGCCACAACCCTGCGCCCGACAACGGCATCAAGTTTGTTGGACATGACGGCCGCAAGCTTCCAGACGAGGTGGAGATTCATATTGAAGGGCTCATGGAAGGGGACTTGCCTCGCCCGACTGGGGCGGGCGTTGGCTGGCTCCATTTCGATCAGTCTCCCCTGGACGCTTATCTCGATTTCTTAGTTTCTATCGTCCCCGAGCGTTTGGAGGGAATGAAGATTGCTGTTGATGCCGCGCATGGAGCGGCATACGCCCTTGGCCCGGAATCGCTGCGGCGGTTGGGCGCCGACGTTCACGTCGTTGGCGCAGAACCGGACGGGATGAACATCAATGCCGAAGGTGGAGCGACCAAGCCAGAGACTATTGCGGAGTTCACGAAACTGCATGGCTGTGACATCGGAGTGGCGTTTGACGGCGACGCTGACCGAGCAATTTTTTGCGACGAACAGGGGACTCTGATAAATGGAGATCGGACCATGGGACTCTGGGCAGCACACCTACAGCGAGAGGGCGGCCTCAATCCGGCAGTTGTGGTGGGCACGGTTATGAGCAACGGCGGCTTTGAGCAGTACTTGCTGGAAAACGGTATCAAGCTTGAAAGAACGCCGGTCGGCGATAAGTACGTCGCTCAGAAGATTGAGCAGACGGGGGCCCTCATTGGTGGCGAACAAAGCGGCCACATCATCTTCCCACGTCGCGGTCCTACTGGGGATGGGTTGGTGACCGCCTTGGAGCTTCTTCGGGTGATGAAGCTGGAAGGGAAGGCTGCCTCGCACTACTCTGCCGAGTACCAACCTTGGCCCCAGCTTCTCGTCAACGTGTCTGTAGCCGAGATGGATGGATGGAAGGATAAGGAGAGGGTCTCTGACGCACTTCTGCAGGCAGACCAGCGACTTGGTTCTCATGGCCGCGTCGTGGTTCGGCCGAGCGGCACCCAGCCGATGATTCGTGTTATGGTGGAGGCGCAGGACGAAGCGGCAAGGGACGAAGTTGCCGCGAGCATCGTCACGGCGATGGAACAAGATCTTGGCGGGAAAATCTATAGCCGGGTGGACTTAACCCATGCTCTTGGCGATTGATATCGGAAACACGGATATTAAAGCCGGAGTCTGGGACGGCAAGCATTGGAGACGCCATCTTCGAGAGCCATTGGCTATGCCGTTGAAGAACGTGGGGAGCTTCTTCTCTGTACTAGCCAACTACAGCATTACGGCCGCCATCTGCGCAAGCGTCGTCCCAACAGCGAATTCCTCACTTCGGACCGCGGTGAAGAGGACGTTAGGGCAGGATTTGATCATGCTTGCGGCCGATCTGCCGCTTCACCTTGGGATCAAATACGAAACCCCGGACACTCTTGGGGCGGATCGCTTAGCCAATGCCCTCGCGGTTCTATCGCGCACAAGCCAAGGCATCGCCGTCGACGTGGGCACGGCGACCAAACTCGAAGCGGTTTGCGACAACACCTATCTAGGAGGCGCAATCCTACCTGGACTTAAAATGTGGTCTCAAGCTTTATCCAGAAACACGGCGCAGCTTCCAGAGGTTTCCCTAGGCGCGCCCAAGCATCCGATCGGGACAAGCACGACCTCTGCCCTCCAATCCGGAATCCTCCATGGCCACGCGGCTGCGATCGACGGAATGATCGCCCGATTCGCTAAAGAGATGCGTATCAAGAAGGCGCCCGAAGTGTTTTTGACCGGTGGCCATGCAGATCAAATCAAGGCCCTATGCACGACCCCAATGCTATTGGTTCCATCGCTGACATTGGACGGCCTCGTGGAAGCAGCAAGGCGCCTTGGCCTCCTCTGAGTAAGCATTTTCAAGCAATCTCCCTCACCAAAGCCTGCTGTACCATCGAAACAAGCCCTGCGGAGAACTCCTCGGGCGAATGGACTACCCGAGTCCCGTAATAGGTAACTCCCATGTTGAACATGCATCCTCGGGATCCGCTCCGGCGAGCGATCTTCGACAATTTCCCAGCCAAGATCCAATCCGCTGCATCGTCGAAATCCTCGACCACAAATTCCGCGATGACTCGACTCCATCGATCTACTGGCTGGAAATACAAGCGGTCCATCGGTTCGATTCGGTCTTCGAGATTAAAAAGATAGACCACGTCTCTTAAGATGAGCGAGCTGAGCTTAGGGCCTACGCCCTTGACGTCAACCATCCGCATGAACTGGTTCTCAATTCGACCGGTGTTCCGAGCGGCATCGACGATCCAGAGGGCGATGCTCCCGGAAATGCCCGCTGCCTGAATCTCTTGTGCTAGCTCTGCCAGTCCCTGGACGACGCCTCGATTCAACTGCTCCATGGGTTTCTTTCCGCGTTCCATGCAGACTTCCTCGAAAGCGTGCCAAAGCAAGACGGCATCGTCGGCTGCTAGAAGGTCGATCACCGCTACCGTCCTCTTAAGCGCCTCTAGCGCCATGAGAGCCAAGTCGTGGCGCTCCTTACCACGGCGCGCAAAGGCGTATTCTGTAAAGATTCCTCTTAAACACTCAAGGGGGTCGCAGAGCATTGCTCGGGCAGCTTCTTCCGAGCGCTCGGACGCGGGAAGATGCGGGAGAAGCCGTGGCAAGAGTAGCTCTTGTGCGTAAAGCGGGCCATAGCGCTCGGAAATCTCCCGAACTACGATGGCAACTTCTCGCGAAACATCCGTGTTCGCAACCCTGCCCATATTGATGACTCCTCCGTGAGTTGAAGCCGGTGTACCACGGCCTTCGATGCATGCATCCGCAATGCAGTAAATTTGCGGGGAAATTAGCTTGTCCAGGCAAGGCAAGAGTAGAACCGAGTATCCGGTCCCGCCTTGAGTGAGGGCAGGAGAGGTGAACTTGCGCTTACAACTTGGAGTCGAACCCGCCCTAACGCCGAACGCTCGAACGCCGCCGTGGCGCCTCACTTAAAAACCTGACCGAAATTAGATGGTTGCCTCATTTAAAAAGCTGACCAAGTTTTCTAGTTCGAACAGTTCCATTTTAACCTTGAGGAGCTCCCTTCGAAGAGTGATCGGGTTGATAGCCAAATAGGTGTTCTCCAGATTGATCTTCTGTTCTTGGCTTAAAAGATCAGAGGCCAAGAGTCTGCGATAGGGAGTCATTGCTTTTTCCTTGCCTTTGAGACTGGGCTCGAAGTAGTTGACAAGCAGCCTCAAGGTTCCA
>JANYLD010000079.1 GCA_025363835.1 Armatimonadota bacterium | reverse complement strand
CCTTATGCACCAGTCCCTGGATGCGACGAACGGGCATGCTCAGGGGGCAGTGGACCTGACCCCGGAGCAGCAGCAATCGATTGTCGACTTCGAAATGGGTCTGTCCACGGCGCAGCAGTTCGATTACCAGGCAGGAGATCTTAGCTCGGGGGCCGCGACGGGCGGGCCGGAGGCGATTCCTGGTCTGCCGTTCTACATCGGGATCAACGATAACGTGAATGACCCGGCTGGTCCGTTCAGTGCGAGCTCGATGCGACTTTATGATGCGTGGCTTAATTCGCCTAACGCGTATCGTCAGTCGATTGCCAGAGGAGAGGTCCTTTTCGACACCAAGCCGATCGTGATTTCAGGTGTGAAGGGTCTGAATGACAACCCTTACTTTGGAAGCCCTCCATCCTTTACGGGAAGCTGCACGACTTGCCACAACACGCCGGGAACGGGAAATCACTCGCTGGCGGTTGCCTTGGACATCGGCCTGACCGACGCAAGCCGGCGAACTCCTGACATGCCGCTCTATACGCTTCGAAACCTCAGCACAGGGGCGACGATTCAAACCACGGATCCTGGCTTGGCGCTCAGCACTGGTAAATGGAAGGACATTGCTCGATTCAAAGGTCCGGTTCTGAGAGGTCTGGCCGGTAGGGCGCCTTACTTCCACAACGGATCGGCGAAGGATCTGGCGACGGTGTTGGATTTCTACCAGAGCCGATTCGGAGTCACCTTCACGAGCCAGGAGCGGATAGACCTCATCGCGTTTCTGAAGACGCTCTGAAGTGCTGTGGGCTGTGGGCTGAGGGCATCCGTTTGGTGGCGGGAGAAATCGGAATCGACCGATGAAACCTCGGCCGTCGGTCCCTTGTATTTTTAGATATGAGTAAATCTGTGTCTGAAAAGGGGCAGGCGTTGCTGGATCGGCTGGCGGATGGGAAGTCTTTGGACGCTTCCGAGGTTGTCGCCCTGCTTCAGGAATTGGGCGAGGGGTGAGGGCCGGGGACGGCTTGTAGTATTGCAGGCCATAAGGGAGATATTCGGGAGCCTTTGTTTGCGGCTTTGAGGCATTCCGATCCAGCGATTCGGCGGAAGGCGGCGAGTGCTCTGTTGTTCTTGTCGTTCCGGCCGGGGATAATCGAGGATCGGTTTGAGCCGCAATTGCTGGAGGCGGTTCGGGATTCGGAAAGCCGGGTTCGAGCGTCTGCGGCAAGCATGCTGGGTCGCATGTCTTCTGATGTCTCCTTGGACGCCATGCATTTGGCGCTTCTGAATGACAAGGAGCCTTTTGTGCGGAGTTCGGCGGCGCGGGCCCTCGGCCAACGGGCTGACATGAGGAGCGTGGAGGCCCTCGCCAAAGCTTGCGAAGACGAGAGCGACGATGTCATGTCGTCTGCGACTTCCACTTTGCAGCATCTCTCTCCCGGCCATCCGGCAGTTCGCCACAACATTGCCAAGCTGATTCGCATTTTCAAGAGCGATGACCCACGGGGCCATCTCGCGGCATCGGCGCTGGGCGGTATTGACACGGAAGAGACGGTTGAGGTCCTTATGGGGGGGCTGGAGAGCAAGGCGGATATGGGCCGGTATTTCGCTCTTATGGGATTGCTTCACGTCAGGCGGTTGCCTCGCCTGGGTCCGGTTGTGCGGTGTCTACGGGACAACTTCTCCATTGTTCGCTCGAGCGCGGTGATGGTCTTGGACCGGCACGGTTCATCGGAGTTGGGAGATTGGCTCGTGCCGATGCTGGAGGACTCGGACTCGATGGTAAGGATGGTAGCGGCTCGGGCACTTCTCGCACGAGGCGATTCTCGCGGTGAGGAGGCTCTTCAGAAGATGCTGGACATCGGGGATGAGCGGGAGCGCGAGATGGCGAAGGCGATGATCGCGATGAAGGCAAGCTTGGCCTGATATTTCAGAGGCGGCCGCTTTGGGAGTGCGCGAGCTTGCTCGCGCTTTTGCACTCTTACAATTGACGCGCGGTCAAGAGCTTGCTCGCCCTAGCGAGATGTTGAACTTGTCAGTGATTCCGACGAAAAGATGTCGAGCAAGCTCTCGGCCTCGGAGTAATTGCAATCCCGTCAAAGCGCGAGCAAGCTCGCCCACTCCCAAATAGGCTCAAAGCTCCCGAACGATTTAGCCGATCAGTGCTTGTCTGAGGAGTTCTGCTCTATTTTGGGCGGCGTGTTCTTCTTTGGTGTGGGTGCGGAGTTCCAGCGAAGTGAGGAGGGTATCGACTTGGCGGGGACTGATGGGGAGGGTGGTCCAGCCGATGCTGGCGGCCCAGCGGGCCCAACCTAGGATTCTGAGGGCGTCGGGGAGGGTGATGGATGGGGAGTTTTGGAGGAAGTCGAGGGCCTGGCTGGCTTTATCTTCGAGGACCGGCCGGCCAAGGGAGGAACGGGCTGAGCGTTCTTCCTGAAGCAGGTAATCACAGGCGCCCATGAACTCGGCGAGGGGACCGGTGGTGGCGCTGACCTGCATGAACGCGCCAATCGCGCGGCTCGCTTCTCCGAAGAGGCCGCGGGCGACGAGGCCGCGGCTGGAAAGGGCGCGAAGGACAGTGGGGAGTCGGCGGGATTGGGCCAGGCCGATCAGGTGGAACATGCTGCTCAGGCGGCGGCCCTCTCCAGCGTTGAATGGACTGGCGGCGAGGTGGCCGAAGGCGGGGGACCAGGCGAAGTGGAGTTGCTTTTCAAGCTTCTTTTGCGTTTCTTGGACAAGGGCGGAGGCTTGCTGAATGCTCCAGCCAGGGGTAAGACCCTGCATCCTCAGGTGGTCCTCCTCGTTGACCATGAGGCTGAGGGAGGCGTCTTTATTGAGGAGAAGAGCTCGCCCGGCTTTGTCGATAGGGAAGCTATGGGAGATGAGGCGGCAGGCTACGAAGTGCTCTCTCTCCACTGGTGTTGCCGCTCGGTAAACCTGGAGGTCGAGGCGGGCTTTGGTGACCGCCTCGAGGATCTCTTTAAGGATGGTCTCTTGCTCGATCTGGGTGGCGGCGTGGGGGAACTTGTGGCCGGCGAGGTTGCGGAGAATGCGGCAGCGGGAGCTGAGGACAACGTCGCCGCTAGGAGCGTCCGCGGCGAGCCAGGCGGGTTTGGGGAGCGAGGTGGCTCGGGCGGGCATTTCGGTTGGAGTTTACGGGAAATGCTCGATTTTTGAATGCCGATTGCTTGATTTAGGGCGATGGGGGATGTGGGATGCGGGCTTCGGGATATGGGGTATGGGTTTCCGATTTCCGAAATTTGGAGTGCGGTGCTTTAGCGCCGCTTTCCCCGAGGGCTTTAGCCCGAC
>JANYLD010000077.1 GCA_025363835.1 Armatimonadota bacterium | reverse complement strand
CCCAACTTGCTCTTCAACCAGCAACAAACAGCTGCAACCGGCTTCCCTGCCGATCTTTTGAAGCTGCTCAAGTACAATTCCTTAGCTATGGCAAGCCATGAACAGCTTATTCGCGCGGTCCAACTCGCGACCCGAAAGCTGGCCAGCAGCGGGACGCCTGACGTTCTTCTGCGGGATGTGCTTGCTATATGTGTGGAGGCGGTCGGCGCATCGGGTGGCACGATCTATGTCCACGACGCCCCGAACAAGCGTCTCCGGTTCCAACACGTCCTCCCTGAGGAGGTAGCGGACAAGCTGCCCGTGAAGGACATGGCCGACGATTACGGCATGGCGGGCGAGGCATTCCACTCGCGGAAGACTCAGATCAAAGATTTCGAACCAAAGGCCACTCCGTCAGCGTTTGAGAAGGCAACAGGAGTCATCGTCAAGTCGATGATCGCCGTTCCCCTCAGCATGGAAGACGAGGAGCCGATCGGGGTTGTCCAGCTTCTCAACAAGCAACACGGCAGCTTCAACGAGACCGACTCAGCCGTGCTCGATACGGTCGCGGCGGTCAGCACGATGGCCATTCTCAACTGGCGTCTCACGGAGGAAGCGACCCGCGCCTCCACCCTCCTCGGTATGGGCAAGGTGAGCCACGATATCGGGAACCTGGCCGCAAGCCTCTACTCCACGATCTCTTTCTCCGAGCTTGCCAGCAAGGGCCTCGTCGACTACGTCAAAGAGCACGACAGCGACGACACGCTTAAGACTTACGTGGACATGCTTGACGGCTTCTCCGACGACCTCAAAGACTCCGTCGACCGCATTGTAGGCTACTCCCGCCTCATCAGCGACCTTTCCGCAGGCCGCGAGTTGAGGCCCACTAAGAAGGTTGGCTCCCTTGCTGCCACCATAGAAAACGCGGCCGCTTACTTGGAATCAGAGGGTCGCAAGAATCATGTCGAGTTGGTCTACGACATGCAAAAGGACGCTCCGCCGCTCTGCCACGACGAGCTCTACGTCTTCCGCATCGTCCAAAACATCGTCGGCAACAGCATAAAGGCCGTTCGAGAGGCGATCCCGGACGATTGGCACGACAAATTCGGCGATGAAGAGCAAGCGATCTTCGGAGTCGTGACCGTCCGCTACCGATACGAAAAGCCGTTCCACATCGTCGAGGTCCTAGATACCGGACCCGGTATGACCGAAGCTGTGATTCAGCAGATACTAAGCGGCACCGCCCGTAGCCAGTGGGACAAAGGCAGCGGATCAGGCTGGGGCACCAAGATTGTGCTTGAGCTCGCCGCCACCCACAATGCAGAAGTTTCTATCGACAGCGAGCCAGGGAAAGGCTCGTGCTTCAGGGTTGCATTTCCCGATCAGGAAGGATCATGAGGAATGCAGTCGGCCCGAAAAGCGTTACGCAACAAGGAGGTTCATCGTCATATGCCACAAGCCGTGCGCCGTAAGCCAATGGGGGCTCGCATCCTCGGAGCGGGTTTCTACGGAATCGTCTGTCTCTTCGTTTTGATTGCTGCCGCCCTTGCCGGTTGGATCAACACGAGCCCGGTCGTCAAGACCGTGCTTTTGCGCTCAATCAGCCATCAGACGCCTCAAGAAGCGTGGGGTGGAAAGGATAGCGTAACTCTCCTTATCCTCGGCTGTGATGAAGACCGATATTATGGGGGCGAGCAAATCATCCGCCACCAAGCCCGCAGCGACATGATCCTGATTACCAAGCTGGACTTCAAGAACAACCGTATCACAGGAATCTCCATTCCGCGCGACACTTTGGCCGCGCCGGCCGGATATCGCCGCGAGAAGATCAACGCCTTTCACCTCATAGGCGGCGCGAACCTTAGCAAAACCGCCGTCGAAAGTCTGGTCCCGGTCACCATCGACAAAGTGGTCGTCCTTAACTTCGACGCATTCAAAGAGATGGTGGACCTCGTTGGTGGAGTCCAGGTTGACGTCCCCAAGAAGATGGATTACGACGACAACCGGGGCGGCCTCCACATCCACCTGACTCCCGGCCCGCAGATCCTGAACGGCGACAAGGCTGAGCAGTTCGTCCGCTTCCGCCATACGGAC
>JANYLD010000076.1 GCA_025363835.1 Armatimonadota bacterium | reverse complement strand
GGTGTCGCAGGCATTCTTCCAGATTTGATAGGCCAAAGATGCAAGATCGACTTCATCGTCTTCCGGGTCATCCAGGATGTTGGATTTCTCTGTAAAGAGATCGCGGACCTGGGCGTCGTGAGATTCATCCTCAAAAAAGGTTTCGTCTGTGCCGACGACCTCGGCGTTCTCATGGAGCCGCTGCCGAACGCGGGAACGCAACCGGATGAGGCGCTCAACGCCGTCTGCGGGGACAAAGGTGTAACACAGAATTTCCCCGGCTTTTTGGCCGATGCGGTCCACTCGGCCCGCGCGTTGAATGAGACGGATGATGGCCCACGGCAAATCGAAATTGACGATGATGGCGGCGTCTTGGAGGTTCTGGCCTTCGCTGAGGACATCGGTGGCGATCAGCGCTCGAATCTCATCGGCGGGTGAAACATAATTGGAAGCAGTTTTATCCTGTGCCTTGTTGCTCTCGGGACTGAAGCGGCGGGCAAAGGCTGAGGGATCCTCGGTGTCGCCGGTAACTCCTGCCATTTTCTTGATGCCGCGCTTCTGCAATTGCTCCGCCAGATAGGAGACTGTGTCGGCAAACTGGGAAAAGACGAGGACCTTCTGATCGGGATGTTTTTTTGCAATGAGCTTGTGCAACTCCGCCAGCTTTTGATCCTGGGCGGGGTCCCATTGGCCGGCAAGCTCAAGAATGGAATAGAGGCGCTGGGCGTCTTGCTCCAGGTGTTTGGCAAGGTCATCGACAAAAACATCCGGGCGCAGCCAATCGAAATGGCGGGCATTCTCAGCATGAAGAATGACGTAACCAGTCGCGGCAGCGGCGGCGAAATCGGCCAAAGATTGAGCGGTGATTTCGGTGGGGGCTTCATGGCCGTTATCATCGACGCCAAAAAACGGGCTGTCGCTGTCGTGATCTTCGGAGCGCGTGTCGAACAAGGCCGAATCCTGGGTGCCTATGGGAAGGGGGAGACCGTTTTTAAGCGCATGCAGGAAGACATGATTGCGCATGATGTGGCGGCGAATGGACAGCAGAAAGGCATGGCCGCTGCTTTCCAATCGCTTGAAGAGATTGGTTCGGCAAAAGCCGATGAGCCGCTTGCCAGCTCGGGAGAGATTGTCCATGACTTCGGACTCGCTCTGGGACGGCGGCACGTCCATGGAAGGCTTCAGATAATTGGCGAGGCCATAGCGGGGCAGATGCAGCAAACGGATGGTGTCCACGACACTATCCGAGTAAAGCTGGGCATACTTGTCGTTGGGATCATTCTCGCGAATCCGAAAGGCCAGGGTTTTGGGCAGGCGTTTTGGGAAGTGAAACCGGCTGCCGCCTTCGAGTATCAGGAACCTGCGATCACCTGAAACCTTCCTGCGCTCGCAACTCGAACACTTCTCATGGGTAGTGGCAAGGACTGTCGAGCAAACGGGGCATTGGGTGAAGGCGTAGTTTCGCTCAACAAAGCTGCGGGTGCGGCGAACCATGAACAGGCGCATCAACTCGCGCCAATCATCGGCATGATCGCTTTTTTCAAAGGCGGACAGGCAATTGACCGCACACTGATGGCGGCGCGTAAACTCCTCGGGGCGACCGTCGCAATCCTGACGCAGATATTCCTCGGGACGGATGCCAATGGAGTCCTCGGGGTTCAGAAAGAGCCGGAGTTGGCTGGCAAGGTCTTGATAGGCCTTGTTGTAGGGCGTGGCAGAAAGGAGAATGCACTTGCTTCCATTGCGCGCCAGATAATCCCGGACTGCTGCCCAGCGACGACGCTCGCGATTTCGCAGATTGTGGCTTTCATCAATGATGACCACGCGAAAGCGGCGGAGTTCCGGGAGTTCATTTTGCGCCTGGGTGATGGAGACCACTTTGGCGATCAGGCGATAACGATGGGCATAATCTTCCCACATGCCAGCCAAGTTCTTGGGGCAGAGAATCAGCGTCTCAAGAGAACGTGGCGGGTCCTGAAACACACGGGCTAGGGCGGTGGCCATGAGTGTTTTGCCAAGGCCGACAACGTCACCGAGAATGACACCGCCGCGTTTTTCGAGATGGCGGGCCGCAATGCGAACGGCGGCCGATTGAAATTCCAGCAGGATTCCGCGCATATCCGCCGGAATGGCAAACTCGGACAGGCCCGCGCGGGCTTCCTCGGCCAGATGGTAGGCCATCTTAACGTAAATATGGTAAGGCGGGGGGCAGTCGGCGCGGGCCCAACTCTCGTCGATCACTTGAATGAGTTCTTGGGTGATGTCGATGCACCAGCGGTCATTCCAACGGTCTTTGAACCATTGTTCGAGCTTCCGGGTGGCGTCATGATCGAGAATATCCACGTTGAGTTCGCCCTGGTGGGATAAACCGGAGAGTGTAAGGTTGCTGGAGCCAAGAAATCCGGTAATGGGATTGTTGGGATCGGCGCGGAAGCAGAGATAGAGTTTGGCGTGGAGGGTCTGACGAAGATAAAGTTTTACAACGACTTTGCCGGATTTGAGCTGGGATGAAAGGCGGCGAAGGCCGGCCTCATCGGCATCATTCGGCGCGCCAAAGGTGAGCTGAGTGCGAAAATCCTGAGCCAGGCGACGTTTCAAACGGATTACGGCTTGCTGGCTGATCTGGTCGGCTTGCGGCAAAAGGCTATAAGCTGAGCGCAGCTCGTCCTGATCCAGCCGCTGCATACCCACGAGTAGGCGACATTGATCCCCATCGCCGCCCGACCATTGCTCGATGAGGGCGTCAATTGCTTTCCATCCGCGCAAATTGAAGTAACCAACACAAAAATCACATCGATTTGAGACCTGGAGGGTGTCCCGCAAGGCTGGCAGGAGGTCGAGGGCAATGTTGTCGAATATGCGCGGCATGAAAGAGATGTTATGGGGTGAGACTAATGACGCCTAAATACAAGAACTGAACCACATGATTGCGGTTCATGGGAAAAACAAGGCGGACCACACGATGGGAAACATCGCGAATGCCTGAAATTGACAGGAGTCTTGGCATAACGGGACAGGAATGTGTCAGATAAAGCGGGGTTGTTCAAGGGGAATGAGTTGGGAAGTTTTTGTCCACGAAGGGATGAAAAGGGGGATGGGACCGGAAACGACAGGTGCCAAGGTCTAGCGTAGGGTGGGGAATCAAAGACACGTTGGCAAGGAAGAGCATCTGGCCATCGCTGGAACGGTTGACGTGGGAAAGCTCCTCGTCCTTGTGTTTATCTTAACACGGTGATCTGCGAATGCCGTTCTTGCCGATCATGTTTTCGAGATCCATTTTCTGCTCTTGGCCCCTGATCCGCCTGAACGATTGTGAATCGTTTGTGCCATTCAGACTTCTCAGATTGGAGGATACGTTTGGTTTCGGCAACTTGCCGCAGGAGATCGGCGAGCTGAATGTGCGAGCGGCTCGGTAGGGCGGCTTGGGCGAGAATAGGAACAATCTTTTCGGCGTCTTCCAACTTCCTCAGCGCGTCCGCTCTAGGCCGCTGTTGGTCCCATCGGCTCATTTCACCGGAGGCCACCAAGGTTCGTTTCAAATCGTCCTCAGTCAGCGCGCCCGTGAGAGAGGCAGTGAAAACCTGCTCGACCCAGACGGCAAGCTGGGAGTCGAGCGAAGCGGTCATGTTCCAAAGATACGCCTAGTGATGAATCCGCATCTATTAAGCCGCATGAGGATTTTTCAGTTCAGTGAGCTGCAAATATGCAAGGAGACCATCGTAATAAGCGCCCTCGTCCGGCAAAAATGCGAACTCCTTTAAGGCCGAAACGCAGGCATCATGGCTCTTTTCTTCGCGCAAGATGGCCACTTGGTTAGTTAGTCCAGCAGGGACCAGACCGAATCTCCTCTCAACCTTGTTTTCGGAAGAACTCAGTTGTGCGAATTCGACGCGCACTACTTTAGGAGTCTTGCATTTAGACTCGCTTACGCGGCGCATAAGGCCGCGCAAGTTTAATTCTGTAAATTCTTTCATCTGGTTAAGCACGGGCATCAGAGCGGTTTAGAATCGGATTTCATGTTGAGATAAATTTTGTC
>JANYLD010000050.1 GCA_025363835.1 Armatimonadota bacterium | reverse complement strand
TAGCGCCGCTTTTGCCGAGGGCTTTAGCCCGACTCCATAAGCACAATTCTAAGCTGGTCAGCCATTGTCGGGCTAAAGCCCTCGGCAAAAGCGGCGCTAAAGACGCCGCACTCCATATGAGGCTGCTATCTAACAACGCCTTCAACCGGACTGGATGCCGATGCAAAAGGCAACACAGGCATGCGGCCTGCTAAGTAGGCGGCTCGCCCGGCCTCAAGCCCCAGCTTCATCGCTCTTGCCATCAATGCCGGGTTCTCTGCTTTGGCGATGGCGGTGTTGATGAGGCACGCGCTCGCTCCGAGCTCCATGGACATCGCCGCGTCCGAGGGGACGCCGATGCCGGCGTCTACCACGACCGGAACCGTCGCCTGCTCGATAATGATTCGGATCGAATCGAACGTTTTCATGCCCTGGCCGCTGCCGATGGGCGAGGCCAGCGGCATCACCGTCGCGGTCCCAATCTCCTGCAGTCGCAGAGCCAAAACTGGGTCGGCGTTGATGTAGGGAAGGACCACGAAGCCTTCCTCCACCAGCACCTTGCACGCTTCAAACGTGCCGATGGGATCGGGCAGGAGGTATTTAGGGTCGGGGATGACTTCGACTTTGATCCAGTCGGAAAGCTCCATCGCTCGTGCAAGTCTCGCTACTCGGATCGCCTCTTCCGCGGTCCGGCAGCCGGCTGTATTAGGGAGGATCTGGTAGCGCTTCCAGTCAATCTCGTCGAGAATGGACCGCTTGGGTGCATCGAGGTCTATTCGTCTTAGGGCGACGGTTACGATCTCGCATTCCGAGGCTTCCAGAGCCGCGTTCATCTCCTCGGCGTTCCGGTACTTGCCCGTGCCGAGCATCAGCCGGGATTTGAACGACTTGCCTCCGATCGTCAGGAGGTCCTGAGTTGCGGGCGAGGCTACGGCGCTCATTTCTTGCCTCGTAAATCGTCCCGATATCGCGCTTGCGCGCTCATCCGGGATCTCGCTGCCGCTCGATAAATCGTAAATCGTAAATCGACGGAGGGACCGTGGAATCCACGTACTACTGCTGTCTGCGCCTCTGCGCTCTCTGCGCCTCTGCGTGAAATCACTTGACCACCTCAGCCGACTCTGAAGCGGGCACGTAGATTTCTCCGCCAGCCAGCTTGAACTCTTGAGCCATCTGCTTCAGACCCTCTTGATTCGCCGCGTAGTCGCGGATGTCCTGCGAGATCTTCATCGAGCAGAACTTGGGGCCGCACATGCTGCAGAAGTGTGCGACCTTAGCGCCGTCCTGTGGCAGGGTCTCATCATGATAGGCCAGAGCGGTTTGCGGGTCCAAGGCGAGGTTGAATTGGTCTTCCCAGCGGAACTCGAAACGAGCCTTGCTCAAGGCGTCGTCCCAGGCTTGAGCGCCCGGGTGGCCTTTGGCCAAGTCGGCGGCGTGGGCCGCGATCTTGTAGGCGACGACGCCGTCCTTGACGTCCTGCTTGTTCGGCAGCCCGAGGTGCTCCTTCGGGGTCACGTAGCAGAGCATCGCAGTGCCGTACCAGCCGATCATCGCAGCGCCGATCGCGCTTGTGATGTGGTCGTACCCAGGGGCTATGTCCGTCGTTAACGGGCCGAGGGTGTAGAACGGAGCCTCGCCGCACCATTCGAGCTGCTTCTCCATGTTCTCCTTGATGAGGTGCATGGGCACGTGACCGGGGCCCTCGTTCATGACCTGGCAGCCATGCGACCAGGCGATCTTGGTCAGCTCGCCTTGCGTCTCAAGTTCGGCAAACTGGGCTTCGTCGTTGGCGTCGGCGATCGAGCCGGGCCGCAAGCCGTCTCCCAAAGAAAACGCGACATCGTAGGCGGCCATGATCTCGCATATCTCGTGGAAATGGGTGTAAAGGAAGCTCTCCTTGTGGTGCGAGAGGCACCATTTGGCCATGATGGAGCCGCCGCGGCTGACGATGCCGGTCATGCGTTGGGCGGTCATCGGCACGTAGCGCAGAAGCACCCCGGCATGGACGGTGAAGTAATCGACCCCTTGCTCGGCTTGCTCGATCAGCGTGTCTCGGTAGATCTCCCAAGTCAGCTCTTCCGCCTTGCCTTCCACCTTCTCCAGCGCCTGGTAGATGGGCACCGTGCCGAGGGGGACAGGGCAGTTGCGCAGGATCCACTCCCGGGTCTCGTGGATGTTCTTTCCGGTCGAGAGGTCCATGATCGTGTCCGCGCCCCAGAGAGTGGCCCACGTCATCTTGTCGACCTCTTCCTCGATGCTGGAAGTGACCGCACTGTTGCCGATGTTGGCGTTGATCTTAACCAGGAAGTTGCGCCCGATGATCATCGGCTCGCTTTCCGGGTGGTTGATGTTGTTCGGAATGATCGCCCGCCCTCGCTCTATTTCCGAGCGGACAAACTCCGGCGTGATCTGATCCGGGATGGCGGCGCCGAAGCTGTGCCCTCGGTGGTGGGAGGCTTCCTTCACCCGGCCCATGCTCTCGCGGATGGCAATGTATTCCATCTCGGGTGTGATAACGCCGGCGCGGGCGAGCTGTAGCTGGGTGACGTCGCCGGAGCCCTTTAAAACTTGGTGTCGTGGAGGGAGAGGCAGGTTCAAATCGCTGTGGCCGATAATCGGTTTGTAGCTGGCAAAGACCTCTTCGTATTTGGCGTTCGGCCGATTCAGAATCCACTTCTCTCTCAAGCGAGGAATACCCTCATGAATGTCGACGACTACAGAAGGATCGGTGTAGATCCCACTCGTGTCATAGACTCGAAACGGGGTGTTCTCGACGGTCTTGTTGCCGATGCGGGTTGGCGAGAGGGCGATCTCGCGCATGGGGACGCGGATGTCCGGATGGATCTCGCCGTTCAGATAAACCTTTCGGGAATTAGGAAACCGATAATTGTCGGCCAATTGCCTTCCCGGGATCTGCTCAACCCGTCGCTTTCCGTTGGTAGAAACGGCCGCGCTGCCGGTGTCAATAGGGGGATTTGGCATAGGGGGAGTCTACTTAATTTAAGGATGAAGGCGGAGCGCCTATGTGGGAGTGCGAGAGCTTGCTCGCGCTTTTGTCGCCTTTAGTCTTAGCGAGTAA
>JANYLD010000024.1 GCA_025363835.1 Armatimonadota bacterium | reverse complement strand
GAACGCCCGTTCTCCCCTTGTATCCGCTGCTTCTGCACTTGTCGCAACCTGCTCCCTTAAAGAGAGTTAGGTCGCCATGAGTGTCTGCGCCCATTTCGTCTGGCACAGGAAAGCCGTAGCGGATAAGGCTGTCTCTTGACGCGTGATACGGCTCTTTGCAGTTCGGGCAGATAACTCTCGCAAGTCTCTGCGCGAGGATGCCGATGATGGAAGATGCGATAAGGAACGGCTCGACCCCCATGTCGATAAGGCGGTTTGGTGCGGATGGAGCGTCGTTCGTGTGGAGCGTGCTGAGAACTAAGTGGCCGGTAAGAGCCGCTTCCATTGCGATGGTCGCCGTTTCATGGTCTCGGATTTCACCAACCATGATCACGTCTGGGTCCTGGCGGAGCATGGCGCGAAGACCGGCCGCGAAGGTCATGCCCGCACGCACGTTGACCATGCACTGGTTAATGCCGGAGACTTCGTACTCAACCGGATCTTCAATCGTGATGATGTTGTTGAGTCCCGTGTTGATACGGTTTAGAATCGAGTAAAGCGTAGTCGACTTACCCGAACCGGTGGGACCGGTGACGAGGATGATTCCGTAGCTCTTGGAGCACATGTCCTCGACCTGTTTGAAGTTGTGCGGAAGAAAGCCAAGCTTGGTCAAACCGACGTTGACGGAGTTCTTGTCGAGAACACGCATAACGATCTTCTCGCCATAGACGACGGGAAGGGTCGAGACACGGAAGTCGTATTCCTTGCCGTTGATAACGGCGCTAATTCTGTTGTCTTGGGGGACGCGCTTTTCGGCGATGTCCATGTCAGAGACGATCTTGACGCGGCTAGTGAGCGGGGCCAATATCTTGCGAGGCAGCTTCATGCTGTCGACCATGACGCCATCAATCCGGTAGCGGACCTTAAGTCCGTCCTTCATCGGCTCCATGTGGATGTCGCTGGCGCCGTCGGTGACCGCTTGGTTGATAATCAGGTTGGCGAGGCGGATGATGGGCGCGTCTTCGCCCATTTCTCGAAGTTCTGCTTCGCTCAGTTCATCCTCTTCCGCTTTAGAGACCTCGACGCTGCCGTCGAAATCTTTCATCACGCCGGCGAGCGCATCGTTGACGTTGATCTCCACCTTGTAGTAGGTGGCCAGAGCCTGGATGAGGTCCTCTTCAACGCAGATGAGCGGCTCGATCTCAAGTCCGGTTGTGATTCTCAACTCGTCGATAATGAAGATGTCGAGCGGATTGCCCATTGCAACGACGAGCTTGTTCCCCTGCTGCTCAAGGGGCAGGCACCGGAAACGCTTGGCGATTTGAGGGCTGATGAGGGAGATGGCCTCCGGACGCGGCACGCAGTCGGCCACGTCAATAAACTGAACGCCCCAAACCTTGCCGAGGCAGCGCACCCGGTCTCTTTCCGCAATGAGCCCCATCGTGACGAGCACGCGGGCGATGGGGTCTCCTCCGCCCAGCTCTCTTCGCTTGTCTTCCGCAAGCTTAAGCTGTTCAGGGCTAATCAACCCTTCTTGAACAAAAATATCACCCGTTAGCATTACTCAGCATCCGTCGAGCCAAAAAGACAGCAACCACCAGCTCCGACTCTAAAATGTTCGGTTTGCAAATTGTCTGGCAGTAGGTTTATTTATGGGGAAAGTCACGAACTCAAACTCGGAGTACGAGGCTCCGAACTATGAATTGTCGGCACGTTAAGCGCCGCTTCCCAGCGTTTTCTCTGCGCAGTTCTCCAGAACACACCCCTTCCGCCTTCCGCCTTCCGCCTTCATCCTTCCGCCTTCATCCTTCATCCTTCATCCTTCCGCCTTCCGCCTTCCGCCTTCCGCCTTACCACCGAAGTTGCCTGCGGTAGAATTCTGCGTCCCACTGCCCAGGTGGCGAAATTGGTAGACGCGCTGGCTTCAGGTGCCAGAGTCCGCAAGGGCGTGAAGGTTCGAGTCCTTTCCTGGGCACCACATTCGATTGCTTGATTTCGGATCCTCCGTCGCGGGAGGCTATGGCGGACGGGTATGCCGATTGCTCGATTGTTTTTGTCGAAATCGGGTTTTGCGATTCGACTGACTTACTCAAGGAGCTTAATTTATATCCATGGAAATGAAAACATCCGCTACGAAAAGCCTTCAGAACGCTTGCAGCCTCTTCTCTCAGGACTTGGACGCCCTGCCCGAAGAGGCGTTTACCGAGAGCTTCGGGCCGGCAACGCGAACGGTGGCTGACATCGTTTACGAAGTCAACATGGTTAACGACCACATTGGCATGGCGATGCGGGGCGAGGAGCAGCCTAAATGGCCGGACGGCTGGGTCAAGGCGCCTGCGGACTTTCAGACCAAAGACGAAGTGGTCAACGGGTTTAAGCAGTCTTCGGAGCAAATCCTCAATCTGGTAGCGCCCTTTACGGACGAAGATATCGACGTGGTCCTTAAAGAGAACGATGGGGAGAGAACGCGAGCCGATCGATGCCGCTTCATGGCCCTACACATTTGGTACCACAGTGGACAGTTGAACTTCATCCAGACCCTCCTTGGCGACGATGCCTGGCACTGGAAATGACTTCGATTGCTTGATTGTTGATCCTCCGTCGCGGGACGCTAGGGCGGACGGGTATGCCGATTGCTTGATTCAGGATTCAGGATTCAGGATTCAGGATTCAGGATTCAGGATTCAGGATTCAGGATTCAACTCTGACGAAGCGTGGCGCGTCGTGCTTGTGCATCACCCAATCGAGCAATCGGCATTCCAAAATCGAGCAATCCCGCATCCCGCATCTCGCATCCCGGATCTTGCATACGGCAACCAAAAACAAGCAATCGGCATTCGAGCAATCTACAATCGTTAAATGCCCCGCCCTCTCGTTTTCGGAAATGGCCGCATGCTGGTCCAGCTTGACGACAAGAGTCGCATTCGCGACTTCTTTTGGCCGGAAGTGGGCATACGTAACCATGTGGCTGGGCACAAGCACCACTTGGGGGTCTGGGTCGATGGGCGGTTCTCCTGGACCGAATGGGATGAGTGGGATGTTTCTCAGACCTATCTGCCTGACACCATGGTGGGCATTACAACGTTTGAGTGCTCTGCCTTGAATCTGGCGTTGGAAACGAGAGACCAGGTTGTGGAAGACACTTTCCTCCGCCAGATGTCCGTTACCAACTTGGCAGAGAATCCGCGTGAAGTGGAAATCTTCTTCTCCCAGGACTTCCGCATTTGCGAATCCCCTATTGGAGATACAGCCTTGTACCACGCCGGCCTGGATGCCATGGTCCACTTCAAGTGGAACCACTATTTCATCTGCAGCGGCCGATCCGGAGCGGGCGGTATTAGGCAAAAGACGGCCGGTTTGAAGGGGGTCGATGGCCTGCTGGGCACGTGGAAAGACGCAGAGGACGGCAAGCTTCAGCAAAAACCGATCGAGCAAGGATCGGTGGACTCCACTTTCTCGATCTTGGTCGAGTGTCCTGCATCCGGATCAGCCTGGGCCGAGTACCGAATCACCTGCGCCACCTCGATGCCCCCGCTCTCCACCAAGTTGCCGGCACTGAAACCGGAACCGCCCCTGATTCCCCCCATCCATGGCCTGGAGTCGCTGCCGCCCGAAGTTCAAGATATCGCGGCCAGAAGCCTTGCCGTCGTTCTCACCCAGATCGGAAACGAGGGTCAAATACTCGCTGCAAACGACAGCGACATCATGGGCGGCAACCTGGCCAACTACAGCTATGTGTGGGGACGAGACGCCGCTCAGGTGGCCGCTCTGCTCGACCGGCTCGACCTGCACGACTACGCGCGCCGGTATCACCACTTCACCGCCAACCTGATCTCTCCAGATCAGCCGTTTCTGCTCCAGAAATACTGTGCCGACGGCAGTTTTGGCGCGACCTGGCACCCGTGGATTTACGATGGCGTCCCTGAGACTCCCTTTCAAGAGGATGAGACAGCCCTGACGATTTGGAGCATGGGCTTCCACGCGTGGGCAACGGACGATATTGAATGGCTGGACAAACACTATGACGGCTTCATTCACCCGATGGCGTGCTGGCTGGCCTCAGGGATCAAAGCCGGCTACGACCTTTGGGAAGAACGACGTGGCTTGCACACTTACACTCGCGCGACGATCGTCGCCGGCCTGCGAGAAGCGGCCATCATCGCGCAGCAATTGGAGAAACCGGATGCAAAGCTCTTTGACAATGCGGCCGAACAGACCCTGGAGAACTTGCTCAGAGACTGCATCGATCCCGAGACGGGCGCATTCATTCGGGGGTTCACTTCCGTTTCCGCAACCGAGAATCGCCGAGACACAACCGTGGAGTCTTCCCTGCTCTTGGTCGGCCACTTTGCTGGACTGACGCCAGACTTTCCGGCCGTCGTGGCTACAAATGCGTTGGTTGAAAGCGAGCTCTGGGTCAACTCGCCTATTGGTGGCCTCGCGCGCTACACGGGCGACTATTACGCTCGAGTCGTAGAAACGTACCCCGGCAACCCCTGGATCATCACCACCATGTGGCTCGCCCAGGCGAAGATTCGCGGGGCGAAGCAGTTGGCCGACCTGGAACGCCCCTTGGAACTCTTGAAATGGGCGGTCGACCGAGCGGACTCAACCGGAATCTTAGGCGAGCAGTTCCACCCGGATACCGGCGTCAATCTAACGGTCAGCCCCTTGACCTGGTCGCACGCAGAGTTCATTGGGACATGTCTGGACTGGGTTGAGAAGCGAAAGGAGTTGTTGGAAACTGCGGCGTCCGAAGTGTGATTGGGCGAAATTCCGGTCCGACGATTTATCGAACGTCAGCAATATCCGGACGATTTACGATTTACGATTTACCAGCCCACACTGAGCGACAGGTAACGTAACTCCATGTCTGGTCAGATGAATGCCAAGTATGTTTTTATCGGTGGAGGCGTGGCCGCCGCTCAGGCTTCGGTTGGAATGCGAGAGGTGGACAAGGAAGGGTCCGCCATCATCGTCTGTTCAGAGAACTGGTGGCCCTATGACCGCCCTCCGCTCTCCAAGAACTTCCTAACCAAGGATCTCGACCCATCCGACGTTGAATCGAAAGATCCGTCGTTTTATGAGCAGAACAACATTCAAGTCCTGCGGGGTCGCACCGTCGTCTCCGCAGATACGGCTGGCAAGAAGATCACATTGGACGACGGGACGGAGATCGGCTACGAAAAGCTCCTCATGGCCACGGGATCCACTCCCAAGAAACCGAGTCTGCCAGGAATTGACCTAAAAGGCGTGCACCTGCTTCGGACGGTCAACGACTCGATGGCGATCAAAGAAGGCCTGGAAAGCGGCAAAGCGGCGGTCATGGTAGGCGCCGGCTACATCGGGATGGAAGTCGCATCGGCAGCAATGGCCAAAGGGTTGCACACAACCATCATCGACCCTTCACCCCACCCGTGGGGCAAGTTCGCCAGCGAAACGACGGGCACCTTTCTCAAACGCTACTTCGAGAAGAAAGGCGCCTCGTTGCTGATGGCCGAAGAAGTGGAATCCTTTGTTGGCGATGGCTCGGTGAAGGCGGTGAGAACCAAGAGCGGAAAAGAAGTCCCCGCCGACCTCGTGGTCGTCGGGGTTGGTATCTATCAAAACCTGGACTTGCCAAAGAGCGCCGGCCTTCAAGTCGATGATAAGGAAGGTGTCATCGCCAACGAGTTCTTCCAAACCTCCGATCCGAACGTGTACGTGGCGGGCGACATCGCTGCACTTTACGATGTCGTGCTCGGCAAGAGGTGGCATGCCGAGCACTACTTACACGGCCAGTGGACTGGCAAGCAGGCAGGCCGCAATATGGCGGGAGCCAACGAAAAGTATCAGAAGGTTCCCTACTTCTTTTCCGACATGCAGGAACTCGGCATGATCCTGCGCGGCGATCCTCGAGCAGGCAAGAGCGCCAAAGTGTTTGGAGAGGTTGACTCCGCGGAATTCGTGGAACTTTACGCCCGAGAAGACGGCACCCTCGCCATGGGCATGGGATTCAGTCTGGACTCCAAGCGGCTCGACGCCTTCTCCGACAAGCTGGAAGAACTCATCCCTCTCCGCCCTGCAATCTCAGGAATCGAAGCCTCTCAGTTTGGCTTCTAGTAGGTTCTTCGGCGGGCCCACGCTCTCGCAGTGTGACGTCCGCCATGCTCCCCTTCCGTGATCCGAAGAATATCGAGATCGCCAAGCAACTCCGCCATCTCTCCGGGTTTCACCACTCGTTCTGGAGAGGCCGGCTTTCCTAGCTTCGCTTGGTGGATGGTGGTGAAAGCATCGAGAACGATACTGCCTCTCGCCTTAAGCCACCGCAGCGACGCGGACACGAGGCCCCGATCAAAGAAAAACCCGCTGAAGACAAGGTCAAATGTGCCCGGCGGCTCAAATTCCGGACTGAGAACGTCCGCAATTTGCCAATCAATCCGATTTGCACAGCGTTCATCGAGGTGCCTGGCCGCCAGTTTTTTTCCCAGCTCGATGGCGTCCGGCAGGACGTCGATGGCCTGAACGTGCCAGCCTTGAGCGGCCAGATACACGGCGTTCCGGCCGCTGCCACAACCCAGGTCGGTCGCGCGTCCAGGTTTGAGATCGAGAAGGCACTCCTTGAGCCAAGCGTTGGGCTCCCACAAACGCCCCACGCCCGCGTTGTCACCAAAACGCCAACCCGTAGCTACCTGCGCAACACGCCCATTGCCCCTAAGTTGCTCGATGGCCCGGCTTAACAGTGCTCAGGAGCCGCTACCAAGATGATTTCATGTTTAGGAGGCAACTCCGCCGAGCGGCCGGCGAGATCGCTCAGAGGAATGTTGACACTGTCCTCAATAGGCGCCACTTCTGCCTCGCATTCCGGTCGCGGGTCGAGATAGGTTCTCTTTGGCAAGGCTTCGGCCACTCGCCATTTTAGATCGTTCGCTCCATCCGGCAAATCCCTCTCCTTCGGCCCGCAAGACGTTAAATTGCCTCGCATCATGTGGCCGAGGGGGAGGTTGTAAGTCCGCGAACTGGGAGGGGGTGTATGTTGCCGCTTTTGTGCCATCGCAGACTGGCAAGGAACGGTCATATCATCCGCGCGTCTCAAGATTTCGCCTTGGACCCTCCGCCCTCCGCCTTCA
>JANYLD010000008.1 GCA_025363835.1 Armatimonadota bacterium | reverse complement strand
CAAGGGGCCTTCCCCACTGCCCCGTCGGCGGGCCCGAGCATGATTGGCCCCAAGGCTGCATGAGGTCCGGCCACTGCATCAGAACCCTGCATGCGGAGCAGAATGCCATCCTCCAAGCGGCCAAGCTCGGCGTGTCCTGCGATGGAGCGGACATGTATGTGACCTGTCAGCCTTGCAACAACTGCGCGAAGATGATCATTAACGCAGGCATCTCGCGCGTCATTTACGAAGGCGATTACCCTGACGAATTTGCGAAGGAACTGTTTAGAGACGGACGTGTTGAAGTACTCCGGCTCGTTAGTGACCGTTTAGAGGTTGTAGATCTACAAGGATGCCCGGTCTGAACTTTTTATTGGACGTCAAGGCGCCTGAGGTCATGGGCGGCTTTCGCTGGCCAATGCTGGCGGGCCTTGTCGCGCTGATCGTGTCATGGTTCTTGACGCCCTACGTGAAGCGGTTTGCCATTGCCAAAGGGGCCATGGATGATCCGAAGTTGGATGATCGCCGTGTGCACAAGGAGCCGATTCCCCGGTGGGGCGGGCTGGCCATTTACGCAGGAATCGTATTGTCACTGCTCATCGTCCTGCCGTTTGCCTTTCCGAAGACCACGCCTTTTCCGAATTACCTGATCGGGATGCTCCTGGTAGGGGCCGCAGTCGTGGTTGTGGGGGCTTTGGACGACCTTTACCAATATCCAGCCAAGGTCCAAGCGCTGTTTCTTCTGGCGGCGGGCGTCGCGATCCAGCTGTTTCGAGGGGCTTCTGGGCATGTGATGATCGGAAGCTTTGTAATTCCGTTCACGCACACCTTGGTGCCGCTTAGTTCTACACGTGAACTGACGATCTTCCTCGCGGTTCCCCTAACCGCAATCTACATCTTTGTCGTCGCCAAAACGATGGACACGATCGACGGAGTTGACGGATTGGCCTCGGGAATTGCGGCCATAGCTGCCGCCACTTTGATGGTGATTTCTGTCTACGGGGCACAGCCCAGAGTCGCGATTGTCGCTGCGGCGATTACCGGTTCGGCAGTTGGATTCTTAAGGCACAACTACAACCCGGCGAAGATATTCATGGGCACGGGCGGGGCTCAGTTGTTCGGGTTCCTGCTGGCATGCTTGAGCATCGTAGGAGCGTTGAAGACGGCCGCGGCGGTGGCGATCATCGTTCCAATCTTCGTCTTTGGCGTTCCCATTATCGATGCCGCTATTGTCGTGATTCGTCGCGTGTTGAGCGGGCAGCCGATCACGCAGGCGGACAAGCAGCATCTGCACCACCAGCTTCTGAACAAGGGCCTAAGCCAGCGGCAAACCGTTTGGGTGCTGTACAGCGCGGCACTCTTGCTTTGCATCTTGATCATCGTGGTAGTTCGCGTTTATGGCAAGTCCTAAGTTCGTGTGCGTGGTGGGCACACGGCCCGAAGCAATCAAGATGGCCCCCGTGGTTCTGGAGCTTCGCCGCTTCCCCGCAGTTGATACGATTCTTGCCTCCACCGGCCAGCACAAAGAGATGCTGGAACAGGCCCTTGGCGCGTTTCGGCTCAAGCCTGATGAGGATCTCGCGATCATGCAGCACGGGCAGACCCTCGCTGACGTGACCGCGCGGGCGGTGGAAGGACTGGACAAACTTTACGACCGTCTGAAGCCCGATTGGGTGCTAGGCCAAGGCGATACGACAACGGTCTTTGCGGCAGCTTTGACCGCGTTCTACCGGCAGATCCCGTTTGCACACGTGGAGGCGGGGTTGCGCACCGAAACCATCGATAACCCTTTTCCCGAGGAGTTCAACAGACGGGCGGCGGGGTTGATTACAAGCCTGCATTTGGCGCCAACCAACTGGGCAGCCGGGAATTTGGTCGCTGAGGGCAAGGACCCTAAGACGATCTTCATCACGGGCAACACGGGCATTGACGCAGTCCTGCAAATGGCGAAGAACGTGCAAGAGGATTGGTACCCGGAGCATGGGGGGCGCGTAGTTCTCTTGACCACTCATCGCCGTGAAAATTGGGGCGAGCCGCAAAGGCAGATCGCTCGGGCTTGCAGGCGCCTGGTGGAAATGTTCGAGGACGTTCTCCTGATTGTCCCGATGCACCGCAACCCACAAGTCCGGGAACTGCTGACGGGCATTCTCGGCGGCCATCCGAGGATCCGACTGATCGAGCCGCCGGACTATGACAAGTTTGTGAAACTGATGCAGCGCTCGACGATTATCCTCTCCGACTCGGGCGGCGTTCAAGAAGAGGCGCCTGCCTTCGGGATCCCTGTTCTGGTGCTACGCGAGACGACGGAGCGGCCAGAAGGAGTTGAGGCGGGAACGGCGAAGCTGGTGGGAACGGACGAAGAAACGATTTTTGGCGAGGCTCGTCAGCTGCTATGCGACCCGGCGGCTTTTGAGAAAATGGCGCATGCGGTTAGCCCGTATGGCGATGGCCGAGCCGCGGAACGGATTCGGTGTCTTCTCCTTTCCAAGGTCGGCGTCACTAGCCCGGAAGTAAAGATGTGGACGTTGGAGCCCTAAGCCCTAAGCCCTAAGCCTTGAGCCTTGAGCGTTGAGCCCTAAGCTTTAAGCCTTAAGACGGAACCTGAAATTCGAATTTCGAGGACAAGATCAAGGCTTAGGGCTCAAGGCTCAAGGCTCAAGGCTCAAGGCTCAAGGCTCAAGGCTCAAGGCTCAAGGCTCAAGGCTCAAGGCTCAAGAGTAACAGGTTGCTTGATATCAAAGAGTTCTTCCTGCTGGTAATGTCTGTTGTCCCCGGCCATGCTTACCTACCTCCAAGCGATCATCCTCGGTCTCCTGCAAGGCGTTTCCGAGCTGTTCCCGGTCTCCAGCCTCGGCCACAGCGTCATCTTGCCCAAGCTGCTTGGGTGGAACTTGGAAACAGGGCCAAGCTCGCCCTTTCTGACCTTCCTTGTGGCAACGCATCTGGCCACTTCTCTGGTGCTTCTCGGCTTCTTTTGGAAGGATTGGGTGCGGATCGTGAAGGCGATGGGCCGGTCGTTTATCGCTCGGCAGATTCGAGAAGACGACGTTCCTGGGCGGACCGGGTGGCTCGTCATGGTGGGGACGATCCCTGCAGGAGTGCTCGGCGTCCTGTTTGAGCAACCGCTGCGGGCGATGTTCACCAATGCGAAGATTGCCGCATGGTTTTTAATCGCCAACGGAATCATGCTTTTTGGGGCTGAGATGCTTCGGCGACAAGCTGACAACGCGCCCCTTGGAGAGGATCCGGACGCAGGTATTTCTAAGATGTCTTGGTTCAAAGCTTTGGGAATTGGAGCAGCTCAGGCTATCGCCTTGATTCCAGGGTTCTCCCGCTCTGGCGCCTCCATGGGCGGCGGATTGTTGGCGGGGTTGAACAACGAAGACTCCGCCCGTTTTTCCTTCCTATTGGCGACGCCAATCATCTTAGCGGCAGCTTTGTTGAAGCTACCGGAGCTGTTTCTGCCTATAAACCAGCCGTTGCTCGGACCCGCAGCTGTGGGAGCGCTCTGCTCCGGGGTCGCGGCTTATCTCGCGATTCGTTTCCTAATGAAGTACTTCGAAACCAATCGCCTCACTCCCTTTGCGATCTACTGCGCGGTGGTCGGAGTCGCAAGCTCGCTTTACTTCATGCGCCATTGAAACTCGTTCGCAAAGTCAAGCCGAAGCCTTCTTAGGCCCGCTCTGAAACCAGGCAAAGACGAAGCAGGCGATAGCCACGACCAACGCGCCAATTCCATGCTTTGTATGCTTGTCATGGGTGTCATTGGCTGCGTAGCCAGGGAAAAAGCTTGGGAGGGAGCCGGCGGTCTTGGTGAAGTACAGAAAGGCTGCAACGAGGAATATGAAGCCAACAATGGCCGCGACAGCGATCAGTCCTGTGTTCTTTTTCATGGTTCTTCCGTGATCCGAGGACCCGCAAAGTTGCGGGCGAGCAGATTTTAATTAAACCCCGTTGCGCTCTATCGCGCAACATGGTGCGGTAAAGCTGTAATCTTTTCAGCATGTTTCGCCGCCGTCCACCAGAAATCCTCCACGTCGAGTGGATGATCGTGGGCCTCGGCAACCCCGGGGGCGAGTATCGAGGCACTCGGCACAACGTGGGCTTTGCCGTCATCGATTTGCTTGCCGAGCGGCACCGGATCAAGGTGGCGCGCGGGCCGAATCGTGCTTTGGTGGGCACGGGCGCTTTGGGTGGCCACCAAGTCGCGCTGGTCAAGCCGACGACCTATATGAACCTAAGCGGGCAAGCGGTGGCGCCGTTGATGAAGCAGTTTGGCTTGACTCCTTCTCGGGTGCTTGTTGTGGCCGATGACTTGGATTTGCCAACCGGGCGACTGCGGCTGCGCGACAAAGGTAAGTCCGGCGGGCACAACGGGCACAAATCCATCATCGCCTCTCTTCAAACCGATGAGTATCCGCGTTTGAAAATAGGAATCGACTCCGTGGCGACGCATGATACGATCGATCATGTCCTGAGCCCGTTTGACTACGACGAACTCGAGCTTGCCCACCGGGCGATTGCAGCGGCAACGGAGATTTGTAAGGCAGTAACGAATGGGAATTGGGAAGAAGCGTTGCGGCTAGTGGACGCTCATAACAAAAGGGGCACCCTAAGGGAAAGCGATTGGCCGGAAAATGTAAGTCCTCTCGATTTTCTTGGCTGACGGAACCCCGATCAAGCTAAAGTTCGCGACTCGTTAATTTTAATCACTCGTCGAGAACGGCGATCTCCGGAAGTTCCTCAAGATCCGATTGTCTGCGTTCAAAGAAATACTTCGCATAGCGAATCGAGTCTTCACCAGCTTCCCTAAAGCGCTTGTGGGCTCCTCGGCGAGACCACCAGGGCCAGCCCTCAAAAGCAGCGGAAGGGTGGTCCTGAATGTAGATATCGGTCGCGATCTGGAGGGCCTGATCGAGTGGACAAAGGCGCCGGTAAAGCGCGAGATAAGCCTGCAGCGGCCGGTAAGCCAAACGGCCAACTAAGGACGGAAATGCTGGCGAGGGTTGGAATGGCAAACGCGGAATAACCGCCCAGCGGACATGCTCCTCAACCATCGCGGGCCAATGGTGGACAAGCCCGAGAACTTCGTGCTCCTCGGTGACGTCGCAGTTGACAAGCAGGTGGTGGCTGGTGGCGGCGCCGATCAGGCCGTAGCGGAGGCCCAAAGCGAAGGCATAGCCAGTTCGCTTCAGATTGTAACGCTGGGGCAGCCGGTAGGTAACGCACCGAAGCGCCTGCATAAAATTAACGTCAACCTTTTCATCAATCGGCTTCATATCGCCTCTTTCGGGGCCGATCTATCGATCAAGCCACCCGAAAAACCGTTTTATTCGGAAAGATCGCTACGCAGTCTTGCGGCAATACGCTGGTTTACTCGTTTTAACACAGTTACTGCTGCTTTAACTTCCCGATCCCCTATTTCTTCGACCACCTGCATTTCTAGCTGGTTCAGCGCCTTGATCGCCCCTTCGACCGCCGTTTTACCGACAGCAGTCAATTTGATGACGCGCAAACGCCGGTCAGACGTGCTCTTGGAAGCCACCAAGAACCCTCTTTGTTCGGCGGTGTGGGCGGCCTCTGAGAGCGTTGGAGCGGAAACACGCAAGCGCCGGGCGAGGGACGCTTGGGAAGCGCCCGCTTCGGACGCGTGGACCGCGGTGAGCAAGTCGAAGATGGCAGGAGTGAGACCGGAGGCTTGCAAGTGAGGCTCGAGCGCGGTAGAGAGGAGCTCTGTCAGTAAGGCCGCTTGTCCGGAAAGCGACTTCTGGAGGCTGAGGGGTTCCTGCATGTCTGTGGCTGAAGGCGTTTTCGCGGCCGCCGGAATTGGAAAGGGATATGCCTTGATTAATGGAAGGGTACCGCCGGACGGGATGTCGCTGCGTCTTACCCGGCAGTCCACGTTCCAATCGCTGACACCTGGCGCGGCCTGTGGAGGCAGCCTGGCGCCTTCATCCGCCGTGGATAGGAGATGGCCCGCGTCATTCCGCCGTAATCTGTAAAGAACGGCCAAAATCGTTCTAGCCGCGCATAATTCGACACGAGCCTATGCTCACTCACACCGAGAAGGTCAGCACATTTTTGAGCCAGCGCGAGGCGCGGGGGCGGCTTTGCCGGTACATGACCGGGATCGGATATACGATTATCGGAACTGATGCGGACATCCTTTTCGAGCGCGGCAACGCCTTTGGCCGTATCCCCGGAAGCCCTCCACGCGCGTGGCCGCTAAGGGTATTTGCACATATCGATACCGGGCGAAACGGGTCGGTGGTAATCCTGCGGTGGGAGATTCCTGATACCTTGCGAATCCTTTCGGTGTGGGACGTTAAATATCTCCGGCAGGAGGTGAAGGGCGCCGCGCAGACGATTGCGGCGCGGAATGTGAACCTGAACGAGCTCGAGACTACGCACACTTCTACGGCAGTCTTGACTTTGGGGGTCTATTTGGCCCTCTTTCTCACCCTTACGGTTCCGGCGTTGCTGGCCGCCACGGGCGATCTGCCCGCCTATGTGTGGCTCCTGTCGTTATTCATCGTGGGTACCCTGCTCCTGGTGATCCGCGCCCCCCTTGTCCCGAAGGCGAAGGGGCGGTCCGCATAGGACATGCAAGATTGCGGTTCTTGCGGCAACGGGCGCACATTTGGTGTGATTCAGGTAACAATTTCCAAGGTTGACCAAGAAATCATAGGCCTATCAACCCGTCTAGAAATCATCTCGAACCCAAGATTCTGGATGCAAGATGCAAGATTCAGGATTGAGGATTCAAGATCGAGGAATACAAACACGCCATATCCCGTATCCCGTATCCCGTATCCCGAATCTTGAATCCCGAATCTTGAATCTTGAATCCAGCAATCCAGCAATCCAGCAATTCAAGACCGCGCCGTTTCCGCCGGCGTATAAACAATGCGGACAGCAAGCAACCGATAGCTATGATCTCCTGCAAAGAATGCGCAACGCTTAACAGCCTGGACAGCGGCTTCTGCAAGAAGTGCGGCAAAGCGCTGGCACAAGAAGACGCCATCGATGCGCGCGATAAGCTTGAAAAGCATCTTGACCAGGCTTTCGAACTGTTTCACCACGGCCGGACTGACGAAGCCGCGCTTCTGACGGAAACCGCGTTGGCTTCGGACCCTACGTCCCTGCGAGCACTTTCCTTGAGGGGGATGATCTTGGAGCGTAAAGGGCTGATCGTGGAAGCTCTGGAAACGTACGAGATGATCGTCGCCCGGGATCCAAACGCGGCTTTGGAACGGATGAAGATCCAAACGCTTCGCGGCGTCCTGGACGTGCGCCGATTCGCAGCACCGCAAGCCAACCGTAAAGTCGCCATGGTAATTGCAGCGTGCACGATGCTCGTAATTGTCGCCTTAGCAGCCGTGCTTATCAGTAGTAATAGGCGACCAGCCGAGGTGGCCGTGGAAACCCCGGTGAAGCAGAGCGTGGGCGACACATTCGGGTCAACAGTGCCAGCTTCGGCGGGAGTCAAACAGACGCCTGCCGACACGGATCGGAACGCGACGAAAGATCAGCAGACTCCCACGCAGGCTCAGAGTTCTGCGCCCAATCAGACGCCCCCAACCAATACCACTTCCCTACCGAAGGCAGCGGCGGAAGGCACTTTGATCTCTCCCCTCGATCCTCTCAAGGGCGCTCAGATTCAGCAGTTGCCGGCAGCGAATCAAATTCCGGCCGCAACCACCGGGACCCAATCGCAACCGCCAACTAAAGGTGATCCCGATCCTTCTGCCGTCACCCAAAAGACGCAGCAGAAGCAGCCCGATCCGCCAGCAATTGTCGACATTAAGCTGAGTAGCGGCGATCCTACACCCGGCAGTGATTCCGCAATCGATAGAAACGGCATTGACGCGCTCGTTCGTAGCGCGAAGGGTCAGTTCATGGAGGGGAATTATCAAGCCGCGGCCGGAACGTATGCCCGGGCCCTCGGGGCAGGGGCAGATCCAGCGCTAATCAACCAGCGCTTAGGTCAATGCTATGAGCACTTGGGACGCAACAGCGATGCCATCGACGCTTATTCGAAGGCGATCGCGGCAAGCGAAAATGCCATCAACAAAGGAAAAGGCGACAGGGTACAGATGGGCAGCATTTTGGCATCCTCCAGACAGGCCCTCAAGAACCTTCAAGGCGGCTAGGCACACCTTATGCGCATTCTGAAATTCGTCACCCCTTTCGTGTTGCTTGCGCTCGCATGCCTCGCCTCCGCCGCCATCCCAAAGGTGCTGATCATTCAGAACACAGCGGGAACGCAGACGGATAATGGCCCGATCTTATTGAGCGATGCCTTGGCTCAAGCCTTGGAAGAGGACGGGAAGCTCGATCCAATCGTCTGGAGCAATTCGGACCCCGTCTTCCGGGCCGCTCTCTTGGACGGGCGCATCAAGGGATCCCTGACCAATCCGACCGTGGCCGATGTCCAGTCTGCAGCCAAGGCGCTGGGTTGCGATTATGTGATGAAAATCACGGTCTCGATGAAAGGGACCGGAGTCAGCGGACATCTCGATTTTCTGAAGGGTATGCAATCGATTTGGAATGACTCGGAGACGATGGATCCCAACCGCGCCACTAGCGGCGATCTCGATAACGCCGTTCGATCGGTTGCGAGAACTTGGAGCGTGCACCTAACTCAAGGACCTCTTCGCAAGTTTGCTTCCGAGCCGAGCCCGCCCGTTGCGCCTCCGCCCACCCAAGGGCAATCACCCCGCGATTCCGCTACGGCTGATCCTGTTCGCCCGCAGCCGGATTCTACAAAGGCACTGGCCGAATATCAGACCCTTATGGCGGCTAAGAAGGTCGCGGAGGCAACCACGACATTGCGCCGTGCGATCGATGCGTCTCCGCTGGATGCGAAGCTGAGGATCGCTTTCATTCAACATTTGACGCAGATTGGCAGGAAGCCTGAGGCGGCTGCCGAGGCGACGCGCGCGTCTCTGCTGATTCCGGACAGCTCCGAACTTAGAGCGTTGGCAGCCCAAGCGTTCATTGACACAGGTCAAAGCGCTCAAGCGGAAGCGCAGCTCAATGAGGCTCTCGCCCGCAACCCGGACGATGTGCCCACAAGGACGATGATCGCAGACATGGATCTCAGCGCTCTCAAGCCGGAGGCGGCCATCGAGCATATCGATGCCGCCCTGAAGAAGGCCCCAAGCAAAGACTTGGCGTTCCGGCGGGCACTGGCTGATGCGCTCATGGGAGATGGCGGCGGAGTCGCCAGCGATTTGGCGCAAGCCAATCAACTGACCAATTGGACTGGTTCTGCAGACCAAACTTACATACGATGCATGCGGGCCCTGGACCATGGTCTTGACCAGGAGGTGGGCGATTTGAGGTCGCTTGTTCAGCGGGCAACCGTCAAACGGCAAGATCCGGATGTTGCCAAGGCAATTGACAACCAAATTGCCATCCTTCAGGCCCGTCAGGCCTTCTTAAATGGATGGAACCCGCCTTCTGCCCACAAATCCTCGCATGGGAAGCGAGTTTTGGCACTTAATTTGCTATCCGAATTCCTGAGCGGTCTCAAGGCATTTCTTTCGGATGGCAGCGAAGACACCCTTAGCGACGCAAATATTAATTTAGGCGAAGCAGTCAAGCAGTTCACATCCGCAAGAGAGGCCTTAGCGACAGAACAAGGAAGCATAGCTAAGGTATGGAAGCACTCCCCTATATTCTCATCATAAACGGCACGCTACTGGCGCTGTTTCTCGCCTGGATGGTAACGACGAGCATGTGGCAGAAGCTCATGTGGAAACTGTTCCCCAAGAAGCTCGTTGTCCCTCCTTTTGGGGCCAAAGTTAAGATCCGCACCATGGGCGCGGCTTACGAGTCCCGCTTTATGTGCTCCACCGCTGAAGGCTGGGCAATCGAGACACTTGCGGACGCGATTCCTGCCATTCGTTTGGGCGAGCCGACCCTTGTGGAGATTTCCTGCGCGAATGGCGTCGTTCGATTTAGAACAGAGTTGGTGGAGCTTCTGACCACCCACAACGCCACCATCATGCGGCCCCCAGTGGAAACCGTTCTTGGCAACCGGCGCAATCGAAACAGGCTAATCCTGGAAGATAGGCCGGCCGTGTATCTTGAAGGCGCCACTGCCATGGTCCACGATGTTAGTGAGGCCGGAGCGCGAGTGTCAACGAACTACGTCGCACGCCGAGGCGAGCGGGTCAAGATCGATATTCCGGGCGAGGCCGAGCCTGTGCTCTGCAGCGTTCTCGAAGTCCTACCCAATGTTACAAGAGGTTACAACAACGACGTACGGATCGTCTTTGAGCAGCCGATTCGGATGCGGGACCTCAAAAAGAAATTCGCCCCCGCCAGGTAGCGGGGGCGCTCGGGTAGATCGGCCTTATCCGACTCTTCTACCTCGAGAGGGAAGGAGGATATGCGTCAGCTTTTTTGACGCGAAGTCCCTGGGAATGGTTCCTCGCTTTTAAAAATTTCTTGTTGACTTAGAAATTGCGGTAGATCGGGTAGTCGAGTCGCCAATCGCCTAACCGGCTGTACCTTATACTTCAACCGTGGGCGTCCCAAGCAATCCAACTCCGGTCTATTGGAATCTGGATTCCGACGCGGCTGCTTCGGCTCTTGGATCTTCTGTATGGCTCCCCTGCCCCCGGTTATCATGCTCGCCATTACCGGCATCGTGATCCTCTACATCACGGCGGCGGAAATTACCAAGCACGGGTTATGGGGAAGGGAGTTGAAGCTCCGTGCGGTTCTAAGCCGCTAATGACAGCCACATAAGTTACTACGGAGAAACCACAAAGTAGAAGGTGGAACCCTCGCCGGACCTTCCCTCCGCCCATACTCGGCCACCGTGTCTTTCAATGACACGCCGCACGTTGGCAAGGCCGATTCCGGTTCCCGGGTATTCGGAGTCGAGCACGAGGCGCTCGAACGGCATGAACAGCTTGTGGGAATACTCCATGTCAAATCCGATACCGTTGTCCCGGACAAAGAAAGCGCCCGTCTCGTCTTGGC
>JANYLD010000403.1 GCA_025363835.1 Armatimonadota bacterium | reverse complement strand
TAGACCAGAGATCGCAAGGGCGGCGATGGCGGCTTGCGACATCCGGTTCATAGGACCTCGAGAATCTTGTAGCTCTGGATGCCGGCGGGAGCTTCCACTGAAATCTCTTCTCCGGCGACCTTGCCGACGAGCGCGGTGCCTAACGGTGAACTGATCGATATCAGATCTTTGGTGGGATCCGCTTCGTAGGAGCCGACCAGAGTGACCACGAGCTCGTCGCCGTACTCTTTGTCCAAGAGCTTCACTTTCGAACTGAGCTGGGCTGAGTCGCTAACGTCGGTCCGCTTCTCTACGATTTTCGCTTGCTGGAACATCCGTTCCAAGTCGGCTATGCGTTGGTCCAAGCGGGTCTGGTTGAGCTTGGCTTCGTGGTAGGCGGCGTTTTCTTTTAGATCGCCGTGGGCTTTAGCCTCTCGAATGGCTTCAGCCACGCGCATTCGGGAGGGGCCTTTTAGTTCTTCGAGCTCCTTTTTGAGCTTCTCATAGCCTTCCGGAGTGAGCAGCATGGGAGGGAATATTGTAGCATCGAACCTGAGATGCGTATGTCGCGAGTTAGCGTGGTGGTCGTGAGCTACAACACGCGCGACAAACTCAGGCGATGTCTTGCTTGTATTGAACCCGAACACGAGGTTATCGTGGTCGATAATGCTTCTAACGATGGGAGCGCGGAGATGGTTTCAACCGAGTTTCCTGCAGTCAAGCTGATCCGGAATAGGTCCAACCGGGGCTTTGGCTCGGCCAATAATCAGGGCCTGGACGTTAAGACGCGCGAGCTTGTGCTGTTTCTCAACAGCGACGCTTACGCGGAACCGGGCGCGATTGACCGGTTGGCAAAAGAGTTCGTCAGTCCCGACATCGTTGCCGCGGGCGGGCAATTGCTCAACCCGGACGGCACCCGCCAACTTTCTAGCGCGAATCGACTGACGCTTTGGGCTGTCTTCTGTGAGCAATCGCTGCTGGAAAAGGCTTTCCCACGGTCTACGTTCTTCAGCCCCTATTGGAACAGCTCTCGCATTGGCAACGAGACTACGGCGGTGGAGCAAGTGATGGGGGCTTGCCTCATGATCCGGCCCCGCGAGCGGTTTGACGAGCGGTTCTTCCTTTACTGCGAGGATACGGAGTTGTGCTTTCGGTTGCGTCGGCACGGGAAGATTCTTTATGTACCGGAGGCCCGGTTTAGCCACGATTTAGGGTCCAGCAGTGCTTCGGAGCGATGGGTCGCGATTGCGCGCTACAACCGGGGGAAGGAGATTTTTTTCCGCATCCACTTCGGTCCGTTTTATCGGTCGGTCTGTTGGCTCTATGACCGGAAGGGGGCGGCTCTACGGCTGATTATTTGGAGCTTGGCCACTGCGGCGACTTTGGGGAGGAAACCGCAGTTTGTCGGCCAGGTGAGGACGTTTTGGAAGGTGATGACGGCTCCTCTCAGGGGGCCAGCGCGGCCGGTCTGAGCGTGTGGGCTGTGGGCTGTTTGCTGTTTACTGGGAATTGATATTAAGAGTTCACTTCCACGGAAGGACAGGCAAATGCATGCGAGCGAGCAGCGATTGAAAACGTGGGTTTGAGCGGAGGAAGTCTAAGCGGGGCTCCACGGCGATATTGACAAGATCCTCGGATCGGGCGGCGTAGGCGATGTCCCACTGAGCAAAAGCGTCATCGAGCCGCCCCATTTCGGCGTAAGTTTGGCCCAGAGCGTAGGGAGAAACGTAATTGTTGAGCACCTCGCGGCGCTCAACAATTCCTACATATCGATTCGCTTCCGACATGTTGCCGGCGCCCTTGTAGATCATGGCGAGGTCGGCAGCCGCCACATAGACTCTTCTGCTCTTAAAAAGAGGCTCGATCAACGCAAGGGCCTCGTCATTGCGACCCAAAGCGAAGTAGCACTCGGCCAGCCCGCCGCGTATCGGGCCGTTATCGGGAAAATCCTTTTGAAGGGCAAGGAGCTCGGCTAACTCCGCCTTGTAGTTGCGACTGAAGTAAAGGAGGAAGGAGTGATTCAAGCGGGGCTCCATGGAGCGCGGATCAAGAGCCCTCGCGATTTTCAACTGTTCATCTGCTTCGCGGAAGCGCCCAAATTGGATTAGGAATGTGCCGTAGTTCAGGTGAGCCTCCGCACTTCCAGGGCCAAGAGCGATCGCCGTTCGGTAAGCGTCCTCCGCGCCCTTCCAGTCCCAATCGTAGGCCGCGAGAACGATAGCCAGGGATGCGCGCGCTTCCGGCAGAGAGGGGTCCAGAGCAATCGCTTTCTTGGCCGCTTCACGCGCCTTCGGCATGACTTCAGTCGGCGGCAAGAAGACATTTGAAAGGTGGTAGTAACAGTTGGAAAGGGCGGCATAGGCCGGAGCGTAGCTCGGGTCGATGGAAATAGCGGCCTGAAAGTGTTGAAGCGCTTCCCTCGCACCGCCATACCCGTCTTTGTTTAACGCCTCTTTGCCCTTGAGATACTCTTCGTAAGCCGAAACGTTGCTTGCCGCACGGCCGGCCAAACCCGCCTCAAAACCTGGGTTTGGCTTGGGGTTGAACTGGAGGACGACCGCCCCGGCGATCCGTTCCTGGACCTGGAAGACATTTTTTGTGGGCTCGTCGTAGTTGGCAGACCATAGAGTAAGACCGCTGGCGCCATCTGTGAGGCGAACGGAGACCCGGAGACGCCCGGCGTCCTCCCTCACGCTCCCTTCCAATGCGGCCCGAACTCCAAGCTCGTGGCAAATCTGGCGAGCGTCCATAGGCCGGTCTTTGAAAGTGGATGAGGTTTCACGCCCGATGACGCCTACGTTTGGCACCGTGCTGAGGTCGCCAATCAGCTCTTCGGTGAGGCCATCGCTCCAGTAGCCCAATTTGGGATTGTCGCTCAAATTCTTAAAAGGCAGAACCACGAGGGAGCCAGGATTAGTCTTGAGCGGGGTCTTGGCAGGGAGATCGCCGGGTTTTGCACGGCCATTCCGGACAAATAAGAAGACACCTGCGGCGAGGCAGGCGGTAACGACCAATATGAGGACCGGGCCGAGATGAATCCGCTTGACAGCGATCCTGGCCCTATCGCCCGTTGGCGAGGATTGATCCCAAGGGAAGCGCACGCGATAAATCTCTACCAGGCGCCCAACGTTTTTGAGCTCGCTACGGCCAAGAGCAACCACCTGAACAGGTACCTTTCCCTTCACCATCTTCCACACGTCTGCGGTGAAGCAGACGCCGGAGGGCGGGGCAACGGTCTGAACTCTGGCGGCTACATTAACACCATCTCCGAACACATCGCCCGCCCGATAGATGACCTCGCCTACGTGGATACCGATGCGGAGTTGGATTTGCCTGGCATCCGGCATGAGCTGGTTGCGCTCGTGGAGGGCGGTCTGGAGTTCGATAGCGCTGTTAACGGCGGCGAGGGCGCTGTCGAATTCAACGAGAGTGCCATCGCCGAGCGATTTGATCTCGTTGCCTTTGTGGCGGATCAGTATGGGACGGACAATTTCTTCGTAATCGCTTACGGCCTGAAGCGCATCAAGTTCGTTTCGGGCGGATATCGCGGTAAAGCCAACGATGTCCGTGAACATAATGGCTGCGAGCTTATGGCGATGCTCCGGCTCAGCAGCTGTTTCTCTGGACATAAATCACTTCAGTGACAACTGAAGTATAGGCCAGGAAGTTCTGCCGTGGCGGATTGTCGCTTCCTGCGCGGACGGACGACGGCAAACGGCGCTGCCCGACGTAATCTGCACATCTGGGGCCGATCATTCGCCGCTTTTCGGAAGGAAGTCTCCATACGCGGTCGTCGATTGCTAGTTCTAGGTGGTTCCCCTTCCGCGTATGGAGGCAGCGGCGACCAAAGAGCCCGCGGCTGTTATCGGTTTTGCGACTGATCGGCCCGATAAGCTCGGATTCGGATCTGAGTGTCCTTGAAGTTCCCGCCCAGAAAGCGGCCGAGGATGATGCCGAAGGTGACGGAGGCGAAGAGGCAGACGAAGGGGTGGTCGACCATGTATTGGGGCAGAGCCTCTTCACCTGGGGTGACGTTGGGCGACCAAATCAGGAGGTATTCGATCAAGCCGGTGCCGAGCAGAAAGAAGAGCCCGCCGATGATCGCACCGCGTCTTGCCCACATTAGAATCTCGATCGACTCTACTGATTTCATTTGCCTCTGCCCATCGATGTTTTGCTTGCGGACTTCAAGTATGGTCAGCGGTAAACGCGAGCCGCGGGTTCAGGACCATCCACCCCGTGGAGGGGTGGATGGATGCGAAACAGTCGGCTATGGCGACTGATCAGGAGCTGCCACCTCCGACGCTGGCGAAGGCAAGTGCAAGAGCATGTAGTTGGGTTAGTAGCATTCCGTCGCATACAGTCAGGTCCTTCGACTCGGGGACTCGCTCAGGATGACAAAAAATACTAGGGGACGTCTTCTCGGGCTAGTTGCTTGAATTGGCCGGTGACCATGAAGGACACCCTTTCGGCAACGTTGACGGCGTGGTCGGCGATTCTCTCGATGTGGTGGATGGCGAGGAGGAGCCAGCTATCCGCGACCACGTGCTCGGATTCGGCGACCATATCGGCGTGGATTTGAGCGCGTAGTTCTCGGTACAGATCGTCCACTTGGTCGTCCATCTGGATGACTTCGCGGACGAGGTCCAAGTCTCGCTTAGCGTAAGCCTGTAGAGCCTTTCGAAACATCGACCGGGCGATGCTTGCCATGCGCGGGATGTCGACGACTTTCGAGTCGCCTAGCACTTTCTCGATCTTCATCCCGGCTTTTGCAATGTCTACGGCCAGGTCTGCCACTCGCTCGATGTCGGTGATGACCTTCATCGCGGTTCCGACTGTTCGCAGATCGCTGGCGGCGGGGTGGTGGAGGGCCATGAGCTTGAGGCAGCGGTTTTCGATTTGAAGGTCGTGTTGATCGACTTCGTCGTCTCGCTGTACGACATCCAGTGCCTTTTCAACGTCGAGGTCGACCAGCGACTCGACGGACAGCTTGACCATTTCGTCGGCAAGGGCGCCCATCTCGAGGAGATCGTGCTCTAAGGCTTCGAGCTCTTCGTCGAAAACTTGTCTGGTGTGATGGAGTTCCAATTGCTTGCTAAGACTACTCGCTGACACCAGCGACCTCCAGGGTATGGACGGCTGTGCCAGCGGGATTGTGACAATAAAATCTGCGGGATTCCTCCTGGGTTCGAGGAGGATCGACGTCGCGGCAGATCGTGGTCGAATTCGGACAGCGGCCCTCATAGCGGCAGCCGACAAAGTGGGTTCGCGGATCTGGAATCTCTCCCACAGGTGGATCGGGCAGGTGCAGCAACCTCTCAAGGGTTGGCGCGGATTCGAGCAAGGCTTTTGTGTAGGGATGGCGGGGTTGGGTGAAGACAACTTCTGTTGGCCCTTCTTCCACGATTCTTCCCAGATACATCACGGCGATCCTGTCGGCTAAGAACCGTACGGTCATGAGGTCGTGAGAAATGTAGAGAAACGAGCAGTGCAGGCTTTGCTGAATGTCTTTCAACAGGTTTAAGATCTGTGCCCGTATGCTCAGGTCCAGGGCGGCGGTAGGCTCATCGCAGATCACGAGTGGCGGCCTGGTTGAAAGGGCGCGGCCGATGGCAACTCGTTGGCGTTGGCCGCCGCTGAGTTGGTGCGGGTAGCGGCTGGATAGAGTGGGATCCAGACCAACCGTTTCAAATATCTCTTTTGGATCGCCTTTTCGGCCAAGAACGCGGAGCGGTTCTACAACGGACTTCTCCACTCTCCAGCGCGGGTCGAGGCTTGCATAGGGGTCCTGCCAAACAATGCCGACGTTCTGGGCCTGATTGTGGGAGATGCCTTTGACCTCATGGCCGAGCAAGGAGATGTGACCTGCCGTCATGGGCTGGAGGCCCAACACGGCCCGTGCTAGGGTGGTCTTGCCGCAGCCGGACTCGCCTACCACGGCGAGGATTTCGCCTCGGTTGACTTCCAACGAGACACCGTCGAGTGCGCGGATCATGCCGCCAGGCGAAGAAAACTCTACGTGGACATCTTCGACGGTCAGAACTTTATCGCTGATGGCCATCCTCCATGATGCGGTGGCTCCAAAGCAGTCGCTCGCTCAGCTTTATCAAGAAGTCGTCCTTACCAATGGATATCAAACGGGTCACGCGAGGCGAGCGTCCGATGCGCACGATGTCGCCAGAGAGCAAGTGCAATCTGACGTGGCCGTCCGTGGAAAGAACCGCGTCCCCTTCTGTTCTAACGCTAAATTCGACCACAGATTCCCCTTGAAGCACTAAGGGGCGCGCGCTGAGAGTGTGGGGGGATATGGCGG
>JANYLD010000398.1 GCA_025363835.1 Armatimonadota bacterium | reverse complement strand
TGATGCGGGGGACCCAACCGGCCGCTTTGAGCAGGGCTCGACTGACGAGGATGTCTGAGTTCTGATCGACGCCCTCGCAGAAGTAGACCTTGCCTTGGACGCCCAGTTTGTCAGTAAGCGCAAGGAGCTCTTTGGTCTCGGGGACGTGTGGTCCGTGGACTTGGGCGTCGTCTTGGCCCACTACGAGATAGTCGAAGCCCGTCGTTGTCATCTTGATCAGGGCGAGTTGGACGTCGTGGTCCCGTTTTCTGGTTGCGTCGTATTGAATCAATTGAGCGGGTGGGATTTGCTTGCGGAGATTCTTCAGGGTAGTTGAGGCCTTAGATTTGGTTTCCTGGGCTTGCTCGCGAGTGGCCACATAGCGAGCGAGTTGAGCGCGCCAGGAGCGGCTGGCAACAGTTGCGGTGGGAGCCAGGCGCATCACTGAAGTAAAGACGAAGACGTGGATCTTTGGCCGCAATTTTTGGGTAATCGCCTGAAGCTGCTGAAGTCTTTTCAGAGCGGTTTCTTCGGAGACGTCGTTAACTCTCGAGGCGATTAGGCCGCCGTAGGCGATCATGTCGGCACTAACGATAACAGTGGAGACATCGGTGGTGTCTTGCGCCTTGAGCCAGGCGAGGATGGCGTCCGGGTCGCCCGGCGAGGTGTAGCGGCCGAGGAGCTGGTACGGCGGCATGATGATCTGGGCGCCATCTATCTGCGCAATCATCTGGGCGAACTGGCCCGCGGCAGGGCGGTTGTCGAGGGGGACGAGGATGATACGGGACGCCTGAGAAAGGCTCGCAAGTAGCGCGAGAACCGCCGCGCAGACAAGCCTCATTGCTTCGCAGATTACCTTTGGGAGGGTGCTTGTAAATCGTAAATCGTAAATCGTAAATCGCGGGAGGGGAAGGCTTGGGTTAGCGCGGGACTCGGAGCGGAACTCGGATTTCGGAGAGCGTTGGCGAGTTCGGTTATGAGGGGCGTTGTTCTGGCTTGCGAGTCTTGGAAGCTTCCGGAACCCCCATCCCCTGCCCTTCCCCCTCTCCCGGCAAATACATCCGGGACAAGGGGAAGGGAGCCGGAATTGTGTGCAAAATAGACCGATGAGCGACCGGGCTGCGGCTTTTGATCTTCTTTGCGAGCATACGAAGAGTGAGTCTTTGAGGCGGCACTGCTTGGGTGTCGAGACTTGTATGCGGTGGTATGCGCGGAAGTTGGGGGAGGACGAAGAGAAATGGGGGATTACCGGGTTGTTGCATGACTTTGATTACGAGGCGCATCCGGACGACCATCCGGGATGGGGAATGCGTTTGATGAAAGAACAGGGGTGGGACCCGGAGGTTATTCGAGCGATCGGATCTCACAACAACGCGCTGGGGATTCCGCGGGAGAGCGCGATGGAAAAGCATCTCTACGCTTGCGATGAGCTGAGTGGGTTTGTGACCGCGGTGACCTATGTCCGGCCTAGCCGCAGCGTGCATGAAGTCGAGGTGAAGAGCGTTCTGAAGAAGCTCAAGCAGCCGAGCTTTGCAACGGGGGTGCACCGGGACGAGGTTTATGAGGGAGCGGAAGGGATTGGGTTGGGCTTGGACGAGCACATCGCGAACGTGATCTCGGCAATGCAGGAGAACGCTGCGGGGTTGGGTCTTGGGGGGACCAGGGCGGAAGGATGAAGGATGAGGGTCATTCGGATCTCGGATCTTGCATCCTGGATCACTTGGTGTTCGCGGCTTGTAGTGCCGTTATTCCCTCTTGGTTTCCGTATTGTTCGGCATAGTCGAGGGCGGTTTTTCCGCCTGGTCCTTTGGCGTCCTTTTTCGCACCGTGGGCGATGAGGATTCTGATCGTATCTCCGTCTCCTTTAGCGGCAGCCTCCATGAGCGGAGTTACAGGGCGGTATGGGGTAATTACGGCGTTAACGTCGGCGCCACGGTCCACGAGAAGTTGGACGAGCTGGGGATTTCTGGTGCGGGCGGCGACGTGGAGCACGGTTCCAAAGTTTCGGTTGGCGGCATTGATATTCGCGCCCCGTTTGAGGAGAACTTTCATCATGTCAATGTCGCCTTTTGCAGCGGCAGTGATCAGGGGGGCTGGGAAGTTGGCGCTGCCCTGGTTCGGGTCGGCTCCTTTCAGAAGAAGGGCGTCGATGATGTCGTTGGAGCAGTTTGCGCTGGCCAACTGAAGGGCGGTCTGCTGGTTATGAACCGAGCTGACATCGGCTCCGTGCTCTATGAGGAAGCGCGCCACCTCGGACCCGCCACTGGAGAGAGCTTCAAAGAGCGGAGTGTAGCCGTTCATGGCAACTGCGTTGATCGCGCATCCTCCGTTGACGGCCGCCTCGGCCACGTCCATGTTGTTGGTAGCGGCGGCCTCATGGAGGACAGACATCTGTGAGGCAGGATCCTTCGCCCGGGCCAGGTTGGAGTCCTTACTCATTGCGGCAAATAACCTGGGATCGTGGCGGGCGATGGCGGCGAAAAGGTGGCCGGAATCACTGTAGTCGTCGCCCTTCTTGTAGTAGCGGGCGCTCTTTAATATGAACTTGTAGGACGGATATTTGTCTGGTTGGTCGAGGGGGATTTTGGCGCTGCCGTCGGCATGCGATCGCGGGAGGAGCGAGCCTTTGTAGCTGGTGGTCCTGTCAACGAAAACCGGCATGGTGACATCTCGCTGATCGAGAAGCCGCCCTGCGTTGTCGTACAGTTCGACAACACCGGAGAGAGACGCAATTTCGAAATCGGTGCCGTTGGAAATTGCCACGGCGACGGTGGTTTGGCCGCCTTCCGGGACGAAGCGCTGAATGAGGGTCCCGCCAACTTGGATTTCGTCGAGCGATGCGGCGTCAACGGGAACAGGCTTCTCTTTGAACTTGCATCCCGTGAGGAGCAGAGCCATACAGAGGCATGCTGGAAGAGAGAAGCCGCGCATTTCAATGGGTGATACGCGTTTGAGGGGGCGAAGGTTACTGTTTGCCAGGGAGGAAGGGGCCTCCAGGCTCCCAGGCTGCCCCGAGGATATTAATACTCAGCACTCGGCACTCAGCACTCACTCAAGATGTGTTCCGTTGACGCTGAGAGCGAATCGGTAGCCGAGGGTGTCGGCGGCGCGGCGGCACATGATCATGCGGCTCAGAAAGATTTCGAAGTACTCCATCACGCTGGCCTGCGTGGTGTCGATTTCCAGGGTGAGCTCGATGGTTTTGGCGTCGGCGACCATTTCCACACGACTCTTTTGCACGGCGTAATTGACCCGGTCGTGAATGTCAAAGCTTTCCAAGATCGGGTTCTGGACTCGGCTGAAGTGGACGTCACTCTTGTCGGCAATGATGAGGGCGGCGGACATGGTGCTGACAGGGACGCCTGCGAGCTCTTCGTGGTTGCCGATTGCGCCGAGGATGGGCGCGATTTCGGCGGCGTCCATTCCCATTTGGTCGAGGATTTGGAAAGCCACGGTGGCGCCGATCATCGGGTGGTCGATTCGGTTGATGACATTACCGATGTCGTGGAGATAGGCGGCCACTTGCGCGAGTTCGATTTCCCTCGGGGGCGAGTTAAGGTTTTCCATGATGTATCCAGTGATTCCGGATACGACGCCGACATGGCGGTGGCCATGCTCGGTGTAGCCCATGGCCTTCATGACCTCGTTGGCTCCATCGATGAGCTTCCTGACTTTGGGATTGGCCTTCACCTCTTTGAGGGTGATTAGCTTGGGTTGATAAACGGTGACCGGTTCCATCGGCTTCTATAGATTACGTCTAATTGAGGTTTGCAATCCATGCATCGTTGCTGGCATTGTGTTATTTGGGGTGCGGCGACAAGGGGCCGCTTTCTCTACGGTCGACCTGGCGGCGCTGCCATCGTTTGTTGTGGAACAGCCGGGCCGAGTCCCGGCTTGGGAAGCGGCGCCGGTCGCGGCACTCCACATTAGCTACCGTTGATGGCTTCCAACAGGACTTGGAGGGAATCGTTCGTGCGCTGTTCTTGTTTAATGGGTCCCTGGCCTTTTTGGTACCAGGTGATGAGTTCGATCTTTTGCGAGCCGGCAATGATGGTTAGCGTGGCACGGGTGGTTCTTATGGGGCGGCCGGTGAAGGATTGAGTGTCGCCCTCTTGGATGAGGGTCGCGCTGGCGGGAGTGCCTTTGCCGACCGCGCCAATCATTCCTTTCCAGTCCCTCGTGGCTTTTTCAACTCCACCAACGAGCAGGGGGATGGGCGGGTTGAAGGTGGCGTTGGGGAGTTGCTGGGCAACGAGGATGCCGTCTTTCCAGGCGATCCGGCTCTGGCCCATGGGGCCGCCGAGTTCGTAACCGGTGACTCCGGCCACGGGAACTTTGCGGAGGACCTTCACCTCTTCAACCCGAGTGATGTTGAATTCCATGTGGACCATATAGGACCAACTTCGTCCAACGCTGAGAGGAAATTCTTTTCCGCCTCCGCATCCGGTGGATAGCAGGGCTACCGCCAAAACTCCTGCGCTCCATCGCTTCATGCCCGTAAGAATGACAGCTTGTAGGCGCGTTGTGGCAGGCGGTCTGTCTTATTTGCAGTCGAGGCGCAAAATCGCACGGTCACAACGCTACCCTCGGTCATCGATTTAGAGTCTGTGCAGGGTTTCGGCTTTCGCGTGCGAGGCAGCAATCTCTAGATTTTTTTCCCCTGAGTGATTTGCGGAGGCAGGCTAAAGCCTGCGGACCGGGTTGCAGGATGAATCCCGCGCTCCCTTTGCTTTAGATTTTTTCAAGTTTTGCCAAACTTTGCACCAGCTTCTTCACGCCGATGACGCCGGGGAAGGCTACGGTTACTTCCGAGTCGCCTCGAATGGGATTGCAGGCTACAACGACCCCGATTCCGAACTTGCTGTGCCGGACTCGATCTCCGACTCCGAACGGAGGTTTCCACTCCGGTCCTCGCGGTTTGGCGGTGGCGTCCATGGGGGCTCGTCTTGGCTCGACGGTGGAATAGCCGCCATCTCGCTCAGGGCGGACTTGACGGGTCGTGGGTTGGTAGCCGGTTGGGCTGAGCGAGTCGAGGATGTCGGTGGGGACGTCGTCAAGGAAGCGGGACCGGCGATTGAAGTTGGGCTGGCCGTAGAGGGAGCGGCGTTGGGCGTGGAGGAGGTGGAGCTCTTCCTTGGCTCTCGTCATGCCGACGTAGCAAAGCCGCCTTTCTTCTTCCAATTCACTGTCGTCTTGGAGGGAGCGAGAGTGGGGGAAGACGCCTTCTTCTAGGCCTAACATGAAGACGACCGGGAATTCGAGGCCTTTGGCTGAGTGCAGGGTCATGAGGGTGACGGCTTCACCCCCCTCGACCAGATTGTCGACGTCAGCCACCAGCGAGACGTTTTCAAGGAAGCCGGCTAACGAAGGCTCATCGGCAGTGGCGTCGTACTCGACGGTGACGTTGAGGAACTCCTGGAGGTTTTCGAGTCGGCTAATGGCGTCTTGAGAATTCTCTTGTCTCAGCGCATCCAAATAGCCCGTCGTCTTCATGAGGCTGCGGAGGATGGGAGTCACCTCGCGGGACTCTGCCAGGTCGGCAGCTTCCTGGAGTGAGTTGAGGAACGCCCGGACGCCCATGGACGCTTTCTTGGGCATGTTGGATTGGAGCTCTTGGTCTTTGAGGGCCTCGGTGAGCGGGATGCCCCTTTCCGCGGCCAGCGCTTCGATCTTCTCCATCCCACCCCCGCCGATGCCGCGGGTGGGGACGTTGATGACTCTTCTTACGGACACGTCGTCCAGGGGGTTGGACGTGAGACGGAGGTAGGCCAGCATGTCCTTGATTTCTTTGCGCTCATAGAACCTCTGGCCCCCGATGAGCACGTGGGGGATGCGGGTGGTAAGGAAACCCTCTTCAACGACTCGGCTCTGCGCGTTGGTGCGGTAGAGGACGGCAAAGTCGGACCACTTGCGGCGGCCGGTTCTCACGTCTTTGAGGATGGCTTCGGCGGCCATCATAACTTCGTCTTGCTCAGTGCCTGCTTGGGTTAGGGTGATGCTTGCGCCTGCGGGATTTTCCGTCCACAGTTGCTTGCTGGCGCGGGAGCGGTTTTTGCTGATGATCTCGTTGGCGGCGCGAAGGATGTTTTTGGTGGAGCGGTAATTACGCTCTAGTTTGATGATCTTTGCGTCCGGGTAGTCGGAGCCGAATCTGAGGATGAGTGAGACGTCGGCCCCGCGCCAAGAATAGATGGACTGGTCATCGTCGCCCACCACGACTACGTTGCGGTGCTTGCCCGCGAGGAGTTGGACGATCTTGTACTGGGCCATGTTGACGTCCTGATATTCGTCGACCAGCACGTGGAGGAAGCGCTCTTGGTATTTGTCTCGTATGTCCTCTCTTTGTTCAAGGAGTCTGACCGCATAGTAAAGGATGTCATCGAAGTCGAGAGCGTTAGCTTTGTGTAGTTTCTGATTGTAAATCTTGTAGATGTCAGCGACGATCCGCTCCATGAATCCGGTTGCTTTATCGGCGTACATCTCGGGGCTTTGGAGCTTTTCCTTCGCGGTGGATATCTCCGCGAGGACCGCTTGCGGGCGAATGCTTTTGTCGTCGATGTTCTTAAGCTTGAATATCTCTTTGATGAGGGACATCTGGTCGCCATCGTCGTAGATGACGAAATGCGGATCGAGGCCGATATTGCGGCCATCGATGCGGAGCATTTTGGCGCTGAGGCTGTGGAAGGTGCCGATCCACATGTCCTTGGCTTTGCCGCCGATGAGGGTTTCTACTCGCTCCTTCATCTCCCGAGCTGATTTGTTGGTGAAGGTGACGGCGAAGATGCGCGCGGAGGGGGTGCCGTGCTCCATGAGGCGAGCGATCCTTTGGGTTATGACTCTGGTTTTTCCGGAGCCGGCGCCGGCGAAGATCAGCATCGGGCCGCCAGGCCACTCGACTGCCTCGCGCTGCTCGGGATTTAGCGATGCAATGGGGCTGTCCATGAGATTCGCGAGGGGCGGGGAAATCACTTCCTATTGTAGATTGCTGCGGGTGACTGAGTGATGTTGTTTGGTGGGTAGTGGTTTGTTGTGGGTAGGTGGCGATCCAGATTTGCGTCGAACGAGCTTTGGAGGTTTCCACGTCCGGTATTTGTAGGTTCAGGACGAGTGATTCTGAATTGGCCGTTACGACGCTTGGTAAAGCAGCGTCATAATGGGTTAGAAGAGGCGTTGGGCCTCGGAGGGTTTAGTTCAGGCATGAAGCGATTGCTGAGTTCGCTGTTTTTGGTCGGTGCGGCATGTTTTGCCACGTGTCAAGCGCCTTTCACCATCGTTCGACCGGCTGACGGCGCCAAGGTTCGCGAGGGCGTTCGGGTCCTTATTCCCAAGAACAGCGTGCCTAAGACCGGCTATGTCGGCTTCTTTTTGGACGGTAAGTTCATGGAAGCCATCGTGCCGAACCTTTCTGGACGGTATTACGAGTACATGCTGGACACCAAGGGACGCGGCATCGAGGACGGCAAACACACGCTGGAGGCCGTTCTTTATGTGGATTACAGCGACGAACCGCGCATCGTTGATCGATCTTCCGTCTCGGTGGTGGTCGCGAATAAGGCAAACATTCCACTACCTCCCGATGGATTGCTGCTCCGTTACAAATTCGGTTCGGAACAACAACTCACGTATTTGGTCGAGCAAAAGGTGATGGTCGGCTCAGTCAATCCGAACGAAGCGGCCATGGGGCTAAACGCTCAAGCAGACCTTCCTTTGGACTACGAAAAGATTCGGATGACTTACAGCGTGGAGAATGCCTACGGGAACGGCGATGGTTTGATTCGAATGCAAGCAGCGCCCCTGAAGAATCAGAAGTACGCCATGTACACGCCGGAAGGGCAAACCGCCCCGCAGTTGTTTTTTGACTCGCAAATGGCGCCAATCTACATGAGGCTAACCAACACCGGGCTAGAAGTTTTCGGTTCCGTGCCCGAGTTAATTCCTTTCCAGGGTTTGGCTCCCCAGGGCGGGCAAGAGTTCATTGCAGACTGGCCCCTGCCCACGCTGCCCACAAAGCGCGTCAAGCCGGGCGACGTTTGGCAGACCCGGTTCCAGATTGGCAAAAACAACCTGCAAGGCCAGACCGGGACGACCTCCGTTATCAACTCCTTCCCCGCACGGGGCGAATTCAAGAGCTTGGAGTGGGAGATGGGCCACCCTTGCGCAAAGCTTTACCACGTTTTGGCCGGCGGAGTCTTAAACAAAAACCTGAGCGTTTCTAGGCGTTCGGCAATGGACGAGACGATCTGGTTTGCTCTGGACAAGGGCCAAGTGATCAAGGTGGTCAGAAATCAGACTTACGACACCATGACGAATCCCAACATCCGTCCAGGAGCCGGAAACGGTGGTGGCGGCGGAGGGAATGGCGGGAACTTTAATGGTGGTGGCGGCCGAGGTAAGTTTGGCGGCGGCGGCGGTGGCGCCGGCGGCGGAAGCATCAATTTCGAACTTCCTCCAGGCACGACAAACTTGGACGTGCAGGGCAAGGGTGTCCGCAGAGGCGGGTTCGGTGGCCTCAGTGGCGGAGATACTCCCAACGGAGGCTCTGGTCAGGGCAATGGCGGACAGGGTCAGCGGGGGAACCAAAACAACAACGGCCTTCCGAAGCCAACGCTCGTTCGACTTACCATCCAGCAGATCTTCATTCTCGAGCAATAAGGTGCACAGGTGCTAAAAGTGTTCAGCGCCGAAGGCTTGGAGCCTCGCAATCTTCTCGACGAACCGGAAGTGTCCGAAGGACCAAAAGAGTCCGGGGGCCGACTGCGTTTGCCCGATAATCCTGACGAGTTTCGAGCGACACTCGTTGAGCATCTGGAAGAGCTGCGCACGCGCATTATGCGCAGCTTGATGATCATCGCAGGTGGGTGGCTCGTGGGCTGGTACCTGGAAAAGCCTGCCTTTGGGTGGCTGAGCCGCCTAGTTTTGGACAACATCGCCAAAGCGGTGCACAACCCTAACTTGGTTAAGATCGTTTTTACGAACTACACCGAGCCCTTCATGCTCAAGATCCGGCTGTCCTTCATGATCGGGTTGATCTTTGCAATGCCGTTTGTCGTCATGCAGCTTTGGGGTTTTGTGAAACCGGGTTTGAAGCTACAGGAGCGACGTCCTCTGGAGCGACTGGCTCCGTTTAGCATGCTTCTGTTTGCGATTGGCGTTTGCTTTTGCATGGCGATCTTAGGACCATGCACGCGATGGTTTTCCAGCTATTTGGAAGAGTTTCCGAATACGGTTTTGTACCAAGACCCGGCAGCGATGATCTCTTTCTGCTTGAAGATGATGCTCGCCTTTGGGCTTGGGTTTCAGCTTCCTTTGGTGGTGTGGGCGTTGGGGGCCTTGAATCTACTGAGTGCGGAGACCCTGACTAAATATTGGCGCCACGCGGCTGTGGCTATCTTCTTTCTTGCCGCGGCGTTTACCCCCAGTAACGATGCTTTCTCGATGCTGATGATGGCGATTCCAATGGTGGTGTTGTTCTCGATTAGCGTTTGGGCGGTCAAGATCACCCAGGGCAAACGAAAGATGGCGCCAACCGTCCTAGACAAAGATGGCGGATAACGATCCAGCGCTTCTTTATGAGGCGCTGCGGATGGACGACATTGCCGCCGCTCAGATAGCGCATACTCGCGAGTTCCCTGCTCGTTCCGCGATTTATAAGTCGCCTCGGCACCCCTTAGACGCAGCTGTTGTCGAGAAGTTAGGGGGCCTGGGGATTGGGGAACTGTTCTCTCATCAGGCGGATGCGTACGACGCGGCGCGCGATGGGAAGGACGTTGTGATCATCACCGGGACGAGCAGCGGGAAGACGCTCTGTTACAACCTGCCCGCGCTGCATTTCGTGTCGTCCGAGCCCTGGGCTCGGATGCTGTATCTCTTTCCTACCAAGGCTCTCGCTCAGGACCAGCTGGGGAAGTTGGAAGGGCTGCTGCCGGAGGGGATTCGGGCGGGGACCTACGACGGAGACACGCCAGCTCGCCAGCGTGGACCGATGCGGAAGATGGCACACGTGGTCCTCACCAACCCGGACATGCTGCATGTGGGGATCTTGCCATCGCATGAGCTCTGGGCCAAGTTCTTTAAGTCCTTACGGCTGATCGTATTGGACGAGATGCATGTCTACCGCGGCGTGTTTGGGTCCCATGTTTGTGGGGTTTTGAGGCGTTTGCTGCGGTTGGCGGAGTGGCACAAGGCGCGGCCCCAGATCATCGCCTGCAGCGCAACGATCGGGAATCCGCGAGAATTGTTTACCAACTTGACAGGGCGGGAGGCCGTACTGATTGAGGAAGATGGGGCGCCTCGGGGGAAGAGAACTTTTGTGTTTTGGAACCCGCCGGAGCTGGGCGAAGGGCAGCGGCTTTCTGCGAACATTGTCAGTTCCGAGTTGATGGTCGGCTTGGCCGAGAATGGGCAGCGAGTTTTGGCTTTCAACCGGGCGCGGATTTCGGCGGAGTTGGTTTTGCGGTACTCGAGGAAGCGGGCCGAGAAGGGTGGGGTGATCTCGCCGAATTCTATTGAGTCCTATCGTGCGGGCTATACACCAAAGGAGCGGCGCCAAATTGAGAAGGCGCTGTTCAAGGGCGAGCTTTTGGGGCTGGCGGCGACCAATGCGATGGAGCTGGGCGTGGATGTAGGATCGCTGGATGCTGTGGTGATGAATGGGTATCCCGGGACGGTGGCAAGTTTTTGGCAGCAGGCTGGGCGGGCGGGGCGCGGGTCGAGGGACGGGCTCGCGATCATGGTGGCGCATGACGATCCTTTGGAGCAATTCTTGGTGCGTGAGCCGGGGCTAGTTTTGGATGGGCATAACGAGCGGGTTGCGGTCAGCCCTGATAACCCGCAGATATTGTCTCACCAGTTGCGTTGCGCGGCGTATGAGCGGGCGCTGGCGCCAACCGAGCTTGAGAACTTCGCGACGAAGGCTTTGGAGATCGCGGAGGGGCTGGACAGGGCCGGCGAATTGAAGTTTTCCAGCGGACTGTTTTATTACCCTTCCCACGAGCCGCCTGCGCCAGGGGTGAACATTCGAGGTGGCGGAGGACAGTTGGTGACCCTAAGGGTCGACGGCGAAGCTTTGGGGACCATGGAGCGGTGGCGGGCCATGCAGAACGCCCATGCGGGGGCAGTCTATCTGCACCGAGGCGCGAGCTTTGTGGTGGAGTCACTGGACTTGGAGAAGGGCGAGGCCCAGGTGGTGGGCAAGGAAGTGGACTACTACACTCAGGCCATCGTGCAGTCCGTTGTGGACCCCCAGATGACGTTGCGCGAAACCCGGCTTGGGCGGATCGCAGTGTCCTTGGTGGCGATTAGCGTGACGGACGCCGTGGTTGGGTTTAGGCGGAAGACTTTGGACGGGGACACGGTTCTGTCTCTGGAGCCTTTGGATTTGCCGCCGGCTACTTATGAGACTTTGGCGGTGCGGTTCGATTTGCCCTTGTCTCGGGATGCGGAAGCTGGAGTTGGGGGCGTCCACGGAGTGGAGCATGCTCTGTTGGCTTTGGCTCCTTTGGTTTGCGGGTCCGATCGGGGCGATTTGGGGAGCGCGTGGTATGCGATGTTTCCTGATTCCTTGTCGCCAACGGTCTTTGTAATGGATCGGACTCCGGGCGGGGTTGGGCTTTGCGAGAAGCTTTATGACTCTCTTGTGCCTTGGGTGACCGCGTCTCGACAGTTGCTTCAGAGTTGTCCCTGCGAGGATGGGTGCCCGGCGTGTTTGCTGAGCGCTCGTTGTGAGATTAACAACGAGGCCCTGAATAAGCGACAGGCGCTGGAGTTGTTATCGGGGTTTACGGAGTTGGAGATTGACGGGTAATCGCCGCGCGCGAAACGTGGCATCGTCCTTTCCAGGGGATGTTGCTCGCGTATTTATTCGATGAAGCGTGGATTTCCAGTCGAGTTGAGTGAGGAAGCGAGAAACATCGCCTGGGAAGGACGATGCTACGTTTTGCTTTTTGGTATTTATCGTTCGCTGGGCAACACGATCCCTTTCATGATCGTTCGCTGAGCGATCAAGAAGACGATGAGGGTGGGGATGGCGGCTATGGTGAGGGCGGCCATGATGACGGCTTTGGGGGCGGTGTTTTGGAGTTCGTAGATCCAGACCATGAGGGTCCACATGTGTTGGTCTTGGACCACGAGAAAGGCGTAGAGGAAGGCTCCGTAGGCGCCCATAAAGGCGAGCAGGGCTAGGTAGCCCAAGACGGGCTTGCTAAGGGGTAGGGCGATGCGGGCCATCATCGTCGTCTCTTTGGCTCCGTCTATTTGGCCGGCCTCGAAGAGCTCTTGGGGGAGAGAGTCGAAAAAGCCTTTGAGAAGGAAGATCATATAACCGCTGGCGGCGGTGGGAAGAACGAGGGCGGCGAAGGTGTTGAGCAGGTGGAGCTGCTTTAGCAGCAGGAAGCCGGGGATCATCGCGACTTCTGCGGGAAAGGCCATGGTAGCGAGAAGGAAGATCAGGATTTGGCCGGACGCTCTTATGGGGTAGCGGGAAAGCGCGTAGGCGGCGAGGGGGTTGACGGTGAGCTGGGTGATGATGGCGAGGAGGCAGAAGATGATCGTGTTCCAAAGAGCCCGGCCGTTGAGGGCTATGAAGTTGAAGACGTACGCATAGTTGCGGGTTGCGAACTCGGTGCGGACGGTGGATTGGTGAGTGAGCAGAAAGTTGTGCTCGTAGGCTTCGACGGGCATCGCGCGATCAGCCGGCGGGCTCAGCACAAAACCTTCCTGGGGAACGCCGTCTCGCAATGAGAACCGATAAACACCTACCTCGGATTGATGCATGCCAGGCTGTGACGCGTCGATCCACAAATCCTCGGCAGCCCCGTTCGAATAACGCGTTGGTAGCCCTTTTTTCAGGAATTCTGCTTGAATTGGACGCGCTAAAGTCATGTCGCTGGGAAAGGCGATCTCTTCGAACTTTGTTGACTTACCGGCCAAGTCCGCGGGCACCTGGGCGAATTGGTTTTGGTATTTAGCACGGAGGAACTCTTGGAAGAGGCGGGTTTCCCTTACCGGGATGCGGAACTCGGCGGGAAGGGTGGCTTTGAACTGTAGCCACTCTTTGTACTTTCGGTTATCGGGCTGCTTCCAGGTTGGCTTCTCCAGAAGTTCGGCGGGCGGGACGACGGTTTGGAAGCCGACATCCTCTTCCAGATATGCCTTGTTGACGGCATCGACTGTGTGATAGCGGTCTTGGAGCCAGTTGCGATAGAGCTCGACGAGGCGGCTGGTGACTTGGCCGGAGGCGATTTTGAAGCCGGCGGACCAGTAATTGACGGGGAGCTTATCGAGGAAGTCCTCGTATTGCTTGATCTGATGTGGCGAAGCGTTGGGGCCGGTGCGGGTTGCGGTGATAAGAGAGGTGTCGCCTGCGTACTTGTCGGCGACGTATTTGACAAGCAGGGAGCCGTCGTCGGGCTTGCCTTTGTCATCCATGCCCCCGGTCTTCTTAAAGTAGGCAGGGATGAGCTTGTTATCGTTCTGGTCGGTCGGCCCTTTGAAGCCGGTGCTAGCCATCAAGATGAAGGGATATAGCGTGGTGACTGCCCCGAGGGACAGGAGGGCGTAAATGACTAGCAGCGCAAACCGGGCGCGAATCCGTTTCCGTCCAACTTGGCCTACTAGGCTCATCTAGCTTTGGATTATGCGGGATGCCCCTTTGGGAGTGCGCGTGGTTGTTCGCGCTTTTTTCAGCCGCAGCTTGCTGGGGCGCTCCGAATTGATGCAGAGTTCTGCGTTTGAACGCCGACAAGTCGGCTGGGCGAAAGCGCGAGCAAGGAGACTGTTGCATTGGCTTCGACTGAGCCTGATAATTCGTCTTGAGTTTATGGCCGGTTCTAACGCTCGTGATGTTCCCATTTA
>JANYLD010000393.1 GCA_025363835.1 Armatimonadota bacterium | reverse complement strand
GCTAGATCCTTAAACGGCACTTAGGGCGGAGGGGGCTCGCTGGGCTCGGCCGTCAAGCGGCTGGGTGCGGGGGCCCTTTCCTCCTCAGGGTTTCAAATGCATACCCTGTTGCCATTCAGAGATATACAAGGGTGCGACTCCTGGAGCAACCCTGGGTCGTGCAAGTGGTGATTTCCAACCCTGTAGGGGTTGCGCGGTCCGTTTGTGAATTTTGGGGGAGACACAACCCCGTTGGGGTTGGAATCTACCGTTTGCACGACCCAGGGTTGCTCCCGGAGTCGCACCCTGGGCTGGTCGACGTAATCCCGTTGGAATTTTGGAACGTTGGACAGCGGCGGGTTTGCCCACCAACAGCGCGCTAAACTCCGGCTGTCAAATGAACGCAGCCACTTCCTGTTTGCAAAATAAACTGAACCTGATCCTGGTCGTTGCAATGGCGGTAGGGGGATGCACCCCGGGTCCGCGCAGCAAAGAAATTTCAATCGTCGGCTCATGGTATCCGAGCTTCGGATCATCCGACCAGGCGAGCAATAAGCCCGACCCTGCAAACGGTGTGCTCGTCTTTAACGAAAATCACACGTTTGAACTTCGGCAAGGGATTGCCGTGTCGGGACGATGGCAACAGTCGGGGCGGAACATTACCCTGGACGGCTTTCGAGACAACTACTTCGCACAGGCGAAGACTGGGCAGGGAGCGGGACCTCCAAACATGAATTTCTTTCTCGCCGACGATGGCAAATCAATGGTTGACCCGAGTAACGACAGTATTCGCTTTGTTCGTGGACGGACGACACCATAAAGTTTAATTGGGATGAAACTTGTCATGCGAGTCGGGAGGCTATCTGTAATCTTTCTGGCAGGAGCGCTCGTTACGGGGTGCGCCAAGAAGCCATCCGTGGCCAGGCCGGCTCAAGTAAACACGTCCGCCGTAGGTTCGTGGATTTCTTCGTACAGCGACTCGCCAGGCGAAGTGGTGATGCCCGGACAGTCGGCGGCAAACCCATTCACGAATTATCAAATCAACTTCGATGGGGATGGGACTTTTAGGAAGACTGGGGGCTTGCCCGTCTCGGGGACTTGGAAGCAGTCGGACCATCTGGTGACGCTCAGCGTCACCAATCTCGACCTCAGTATTAAGGATGAGAGCGGTCCCAAGGCGTCCTTTTCCATGGACATGGCGCTCTCCAGCGATGGCAAGACGTTATCTGACCGTGGGGCTGGTGGGGTCAAATACCACCGCGGCTAGATCCTCGATTTCCAGTCTTGGGCGGTGTGGAAGACATGGATCACCGTGACCAGTTCGTCTAAAGATGTATAGACGATGACGTGCCCATGACCTTGCGGCCTCCGTTTGGCCACAACGTAATAAATCCCCGGCCGGTCCTCCACCCTTCGTCCCGATTGGTGATCCTTGGATAGACCGAAGATCGCTTTTCGAAGAAACGCGAGGTATCCATTGGCTCGGCGAATTCCCCATTCAGCGGCGTTCCAGTCCCAAATGTCAGCAAGCTCAGCTAAGGCGCTTGGCGCAAGGTCCACCTTCATTTGTCGCGCTTCAGAAGCCATTCGGTGCGCCGCTTCGCAAGATATTCATTGGCCTCTTTTATCGTGTAAGTCTTTCCGCCGGCTTTGATCTCGGCCGCAACCTTGTCGATATGGGCAAGGCGCTCGGGCGTGAATAGGTGGTCAAGATTTTCCGGCTCAACGTCGACGTCGCTGCTTAAGACATCTGCGACGTAGTCACTGACGCTGGCAAAGCCCGCCTCAGCGGCTTTGCGCTGAGCTTGCTTGTAAAGGCGATCTGAGAGCTTAAGTCGAACTTGATGCATTGTTAACTTTCGCGGCACCTAACTTTATTATGCCCTCCAAGCAATCGTCTGGTTCGGCCACGCGTCGTTCGTCGCTTGAGCCATACGAAACGAAGAATTTTCTGGGTCACAAAGTGAATCCATGAACCTAGATTCGAACTTCGTCAAGAGACATCCATGGATTATCGCAGTCGTGGCTGCCGGCGCAATAGGAACATTTCTGTTGATGCGCAAGAACGTAGGGCCTTTGGTGGGGGTTCCGATCGGGCTAAGCACGTTAGTCTGCATCCTCGTCGAACGTCAGGATGCAAAACGAATCGACGGCAAGTGACTTCGGAGAAAAGGGAGCGATGACCGCGAACAGACGACATCGGCGACAATGCGCTAAACTGCCCGCCGTCAAATGAGCGCAGGCGATATTCCTTTTACCCAAGCAACCGGAGTCTTTATCTCCGAAACACACACCGAAGCGGTTACCTGGGACTTCACGGTCACGCGGATGATCACGTCGGGCCGGACGAAGTACCAGACGTACCAGATCTGCGAGATCCCGCGGTTCGGCAAGACCCTTTTCCTGGACTACAACATCCAAAGCTCGCTGCTGGATGAATATGTCTTTCATGAGTGCATGGCCCAGCCGGCGATGACCCTTCACCCGAACCCCAAGAAGGTCATTATTTGTGGCGGCGGGGAAGGGGCGACATTGCGGGAGGCTTTAAGCCACAACACCGTCGAGAAGGCGGTTATGGTGGACCTGGACGGCGAGTTGATCGATATGGTCAAGGAGCACATGCCGGAATGGCACAAGGGATCGTTTGAGGACCCACGCACGGAGCTTCTCCACATGGACGCCCGGAAATACATGGAGGACCACAAGGGCGCGGGGTTTGACGTCGTCCTAAGCGACCTGCCCAACCCCCATGAAGGCGGCCCGGCTCAGTATTTGTTCACCAAAGAGTATTTCCAGATCTGCGCGGATGCGATGAGCGACGATGGCGTGTTCGCCATGCAGGCGGGCTGCGCCAACGAGAACTATCCGTATCTCTTTGCCTGCAACCTCGCCACCCTGGAGAGCATGCGGGAGGTCTTTCCCTTTGTGGCGGGCTACTACGGCATCGTCACCACCTTCCTCATGCCTTGGGGTTTTGTGTTGGCGAGCAAGAAGCATGACGCGTTGGCACTTGCTCAGGACGAGATCGCCAGGAGGCATGCTGAGCGAGGCGTAACGACTCGGTACTACACGCCGAGGTACCACCAGTCAGTCTTTACGCTGCCCGAATATCTGCTACGAGCCCGGCAAGAACACGGGCGTGTGCTTACAGATGCGGAACCGTACGCCTGGAATGCCTAGAGAACGGACCCGAATGTGACGAGGATAACCATGGGCCGAGCGTGAGTTATTGCGCGTTAATGTAGCTTTTGGCGACGAAAACGCGTCTATCAGGAATAATTTAAGGCAACGGCCACGGCAAAGATGCCGGGGCAGGGGAACAATGATGTTTAGAAGGCTTTATTGGGTGACCGAAGAGGTCAGCGCCAAAGGCGACTCGGGGGTCACTGGCGTTTATACATCCATACCGGATCTCGTCCGAAATGGAATTCAATCCCGAAATGGCCGGCCAAGCCGGCTACGTCTCAGCCTCGTTAAGTTGGACACGGCGGATAGCCCGTTGGGCGTCTGGGAAGCTCCGAAATTCGACGGGATCGGCGATTCCTTACAGGACTACGTAAAGACCGACGAATTCAGCGCCGACCAGTGTCAGCTCCTCATCGACGAACTCGCCAAAGTCGGCCAGGGCAAGCACTGATTGAAGGATGAAAGATGAGTCCGGAGAGGCTCCCTTCCCCTTGTCCTGGATGTCCGTGCCAGGAGAGGGGGAAGGGCAGGGGATGGGGGTTCCGTAAATTTCCTTCATCCTTCATCCTTCATCTTCGCCTCCCGCCCTCACTTTGTCGTTGCAGCGGGGGCGGCTTGTGCGGGCTTGCTCGGTTGTTGGGCCAACGCTTTCAAGTACTGATCCCACGTCTCCTGCAGGCCAGGCAGCTTGATGTTGACGGTGGCAGTTTTCAACCTGTCTTGGATCTGGGTGCCGATTTCCGAAGCGTTGCCGCCGCGTTGAAGCGCGAGTTGTCGGCTTACCAATTGTCGAAGGTGAGGGGTGATCGCGACCTTCGTCGCGGGTGTCTTTTGGACAATATAGAACTTGGCCATTCCGTCCGTGGCCTTTATCCAGTCCGTAGTTTTCAAAGGAGGAGTGTCGTTGAACGGCCCCTGAAGCTCCTTGGGCAGTTGGGCGATCTGGTGGAACTGAAATGCCCCCTTGTTCTCCTTGGCCAGCGGCGCCTCGCTGAAGCGCTGGGCGGTTGAGTCGAAGGGCTGTCCCCTTCTTAGTTCGTCGTCGACCTGCTTTTTCGCGGCGTCCGTGTGAACGAGTATCCAATCCGCGTCAAATGAAGCGGGCTCCGTGAATTTGTCCGGGTTGGCCTTGATGTAGTCGTCGACTTCGCTCGGGGAAATGGTGATGCCCTTGCTGATGAGGTTGTTTTGGCTCATCTGAACCGCAAGCTCCTGCTTGATCATGTTCATATCGAGCCCTTCCGCGGAGAGCCGCTTGACGTAGTTGGGATCTCCCTCAACCTGGAAATTAATCTCTTTGACGATCTGGTCGTCGGTGGGATAAACCCCCTGGTCCTTGGCCATCTGAATGACGATCTTTTGCCTGACGATGTCGTTGAACGCTTGAAAGCCGAGAGGCTGGGCGAGGCGGGCCTCGACGGCTCCCTGGTTGGACTGGA
>JANYLD010000386.1 GCA_025363835.1 Armatimonadota bacterium | reverse complement strand
CGTGCCGGCGCCGTGGGCGGCTGCGATGGTGGCGAGTTCTTTGACGGTGGCGCCCTCGCTGTAGCCGGGCTGGCGGCCGTCGATGACGACGATCATCAGGCTCTTGCCGTCTTTGGAGAGGCCGACGCAGTTTCTGGGTTGGATGGAGCTTCGCCAATAGCTGGGGTCTGGCTCATTAATCGCCCACTTGCCGCCTTGGAGGAAGACGGATTCTCCGGAGATGGCGTCGTAGGGTTTAAAAGTTGGGTTGAAACTGACCTGGCCGTCTTGGCTGAAATAGATGGATGGGCGGTGGCTTTCGGCCCGCGTGATGACTTGGCCTTGGTGGATGGAGAGGCCGCGAGAGAAGACAGGGTCGTCTTTGTGAGGGTAGTAGTTCCAGGGCCCCTCACCCCAGTAGGGCTTGAAGAAGTCCGCGTTAATAGCGAGTTGGAGCTTGTTTTTGTGAAGGAAATCGGAGACGGGCTCGGCTTTGTAGGGGTATTTGAGGCCGGGGGTTGGGGGCGTTGTGAAGAACCGGACTTGGGAATCTCGGATGTTGACAGTGACGATGTGGGCGACCATTGGGCGAGGCGATTTGAAGGCTATGCGTTCGTAGGTGACGCCTTTGAAAATTTCTTTCTTGATGTCACGTGGCTGGGGGCGATGGGTGTAGAGGCCATAGGCCAAGCCGGTTATCAAAGCAAGAACGCCGAGGGTGCGGGCGGTTACCTTGATTGCTTTGCGGGACATGAATGAGGAAACGCGATTCACGCTTGCCCGGTGCCGCGGGGGGTTGCCTGTTTTTTATTGGCGGATGTGATTGAAGAAGCTCCGTGACTGCGTCCCGGTAAGCGTGAACGTGTGGCGTTCGCCCCCACCCCTTTGGGTACTTCTCCCACACGTGTTGCCCGCTCGTTTTGTGAACGTGGGGCCGGCGGCACCCATCGGGGTTCGGTACTTCCCGACGCGTGGGCCGTTAGAGGCTGCCGTGTTCGCCCCCATCCCCTTCGGGTACTTCCCCCACCAGTGGGGGAAGGTTCTTTCTTTGCTCTATTTCTTGGGCTTGTAGACCTTATTCGGGAATTGGGGATTGGCGGGCCGGTGGGGTGGGTTCTTTTTGATCTCGGCTTCTAGTACCTCGATCGCCTTGTCAAGCTGAGGGTCTCGGCCCTCGAGCACGGCGTTCGGGTCTTGATCCACGACGATGTCGGGGGTGGCGCCTTTGCCTTCAATGACCCAATGGCCGTTGGCGTCATAGGCTCCATAGTTCGGGATGTAGATGCTGCCACCATCGACCAAGCGGTAGCCGCCGCCGCTGCCTACTTCTCCGCCGCCGGTTCGTTTGCCGATGACCGGGCCGACGTGCATAACTTTCCAGGACTCAATGAAGAGTTCACCGTCTGAGAAGTTGCCCTCGTTGCAGATGGCGACTTTGTAGCCTAGCGGGGCCCAGCCTTCTCTAGCCCAAGGGGCTCCGTAGCGCGGATGGAAGAAGAAGATGGGCTTTGCGGCGATGTCCTGAAGGGCGAGCGATGAAATGAACCCGCCTCCGTTCTCGCGGGTGTCGTAGATGATGCCGTCCTTAAACAGGTTGGGGAAATGGCCTTCAGCGAACTGGGTGAGGCCGGCGGTTTCCATGTCAGACATGTGCAGATAGCCCAGGTTTGCGCCGCCGTGCGTTCGAACATACTCGCGGCGACCCTCGACCCAATCTGAGTAACGAAGGGCGGTCTCGCTTGCAAGAGGCTTGATTCGAACGATTCTTGCGCCGGTCTGGGTGGGCTGGCTGTTGACTCCTAGGGCGATAACTTGCCCCGGCGTTCCGATGAGCAGCGCTTCGATGTCCTGATCTCGCTTGACCGGCTGTCCGGAGACGGAGACGATGTAGTCGCCATCGTGCACGTTCAAGCCCGGCTCTAGGAGGGGCGAGCGGGTGGACATATCAAAGGTGCTGCCGCGAAGAATGCGTTTGATGCGGACGGCGTCAACGCCGGCAATGGGCTCGAGGTCAGCGCCAAGGTATCCCATGGGGACATGACGGACGGGCGGTGTTGGGTCGACGACGTAGGCGTGGCCGATGTTGAGTTCGCTGACCATGTCTTTCAGAAGCCTGGTTAGATCGCTTCTGTCTCCGACGAGGGGCAGTCGGGATTCGTACGATTGGCCGACGGCATTCCAGTCGAGACCGTGCATGTTGGGGTCGTAGAAGAAGTCTCGGGCGATCCTCCAAGATTCGTGGAAAATTTGCTTCCATTCCTCTTGGGGTTCAACGGTAAGAGAGTATGCGCCGAGGGCGACGGCTCCGTCCTTGCCATCAAACGGGCCTGTGGCGGCATCTAGAACGAAGGGCGAGTTGCCGTGCATCACCAGCAGTTTCTTGCCGTCTGACGAGACATCGATGTCGTCTACGTTGCCGTTCAGAGTGGTTGACTTGGCTTTGTCAAGATCGAAAGCTATGAGTTTGGTGCTGGAGTCTCTGCCGCCGATAGGTGAACTGTTTCGATCCAGAGTGAGAAGCCGATTGGGACCGGCAAAGAGCAGCTTTTGGTAGCGAGCGCCGGGAAGGGGAACATCGATGGTCCTTGAGTCGATGCCCGTCAGGTTTGGCTCGAACTTGGGCGACTCGGCTGGCTTTGCCGCATCCGGTGCGCCCTCTTCATCATTCTTGGGCAAGAAGGGCGAGGTGACGTCGGGCGATAGGGTGACGAGGGTGACCTTCGTTGTATTATCGACGCCGAATGAGCCTGGGTTGAGGGCTGCGGGGCGGAATTCGCGATCCGAGAGGAAGGCGAGGTATTTGCCGTCCGGGGAGAACGCGGGGGCGTACGAGTTGACGGTTACGTCGCTCACGCGGACGTTTTTATTGGCGGCGATATCGTGGACCCAGACGGCGTCGTTCCAGTTATCTTCGAGCTTCATGTACGCCAGGAGCTTGCTGTCGGAACTGAAGCGGACGTCCGGGAAGAAACTGTCGTAGCTGGAGTAGTTCGGCGAGACGTCGACTGTTTGGACGTCTCCTGTTTTTGCGTTGATGAGGACGATTGCGGTGCTGCGCTCGGTGGTAGCGAGCCAGTTGCCGTCGGGCGACCAGACGAGCGGAGAGTATTCGCCTTTTAAAGTGGACGTGAGCTTTTTGGCTGGGCCGCCGGTGGCGGGCATGGTCCACACCTGGTTTTCACTGCTGCGGTCGGAGATGAAGGCGATGCTTTTTCCATCTGGCGACCAATCTGCGCCGGTGGCGCGGGCGCCGGCCTCGTTTTCCAGCATGCGGGCGTCTCCATTCTCTGCAGCTACGCTCCAGATCTGGCCACGGGCTTCGACGAGAATGCGTTTGCCGGTCGGGCCGATGTCGGCTCGTGTGATCTCGGGGGCGAGGGGGACTCGCTGCTCTCGAGAATGGATTCGGTCCGAATTGAGTTCGAAGTCGAGTTTTTCTGATTGGCCCGTTTTCGTGTCGTAGAGTCCGAGTCCGGGGCCGAGTTCAAAGACGACGTGGTCATTGTCGGCGCCTGGGTAGCGGACAGGGAGGTCGAAATGGGTGACCTCTCTGCTCGCCTTCGTTTGCGGGTTGATCTCGAAAAGGTTAGCCGTGCCCTCGCTCTGGGAGACGTAATAGATTTCTCCGTTGGACCAGACCGGAGTGGTGTCGACGTTGGGGCTTGTGGTGAGCTGGGTGAATTTGTGGGAGTTGAGGTCAGCGAGCCAGATGTCATCGGCAGCGCCGCCTTGGTAGTGGAACCAGTTCATCCACTCCGCGCTGTTGGGCACGTAGGCCAGTTTTCCGTTCTCGGCCAGATCGCCAAATTCGCCTTGGGGGACAGGGAGGGCGACGGAAAGGCCGCCACCCACTGGAACTTCGTACAGCTTGTTGTGATTGGCGGGCGGGTTTGCCTTGCGGCTTCGATAGATGATGAACTTGCCGTCGGGGGTCCAGCCTTGCACTTGGGCGTTGGACGGGTCGTAGGTGAGGCGTTTGGGAGAGCCGCCGCTGACGGGCATGACGTAGACGTCGGTAGCCCCATCGTAGTTAGCGGTGAAGGCGATTTGGGTTCCGTCTGGCGAGAATCTTGCGAACGTCTCGACACCGGGTGCATTGGTGATTCGGTGGGCGGTGTGGTCTTTTATGGAGCTGAGCCAGAGGTCGCCTTCGCACGTGAAGACGACGTTGTCGCCGTGGATGTCGGGCTTTGTCCAGAAGGACTGTTGGTCAGCGGTGGCGAATGCGGCGGCTAGGGCCAGGACGAGGAGAGCAAGCGGGCGATGCATGGGGTATTTGGATTATACGTAAAGGCTGATCCCCCAGGCCCCTCCACGGGGCTGGGGGTCTAGAAATCGTCGGAGAGTGATGACAAATCCAGGTACGACGCCATGGACAAGAATGGCGTCATGCAGCGATCCAGATCGAGCCCCTTTTCGGGCGTCCACAGGCCGGAAGACCATTGAGTGGCGCTAGACCAACGGTAATCGACGCGGCTCTCGACGTATCCAGCGTTGACCGGATTTCTGTGCGTGTAATTGACCTTTTGGGCAAACATGGGCTGGCCTGCGATAACGATGGATCGATAGCCTGGCTTCCAGAACTTGCGGCGGTTTAATCCGCGTTGCTGGCCAAATTTGGATTCGATGCGTTGCGGCAGGATCCTCTGGACTCTTCTGGCTCCATTCGACTTGATCCTTCCGAGGAGCCAATCTCCGGTCTTGTCCTCAGGAATTCGGGCTACGAAATGAATGTGGTGGGGCATGACGACAAATGCGCTAAGGATCGCGTTGTAGCGCTTGAAATCATCGAGGAGGCTAAGAGCCATTAGGTCTCTCGCCGGCTCTGGACCGAAGGCGAGCACAAAGTCCAGACAAGTTGTGGTGGCAAAGATAAGGTCGCCTGGTTGACCTCGGTTTTCGTAGCGATGTGGTCGTTCGTCCACGTCTCCTTTTTTACCTCCAGCCCCGTAAAGGGGCCCGGAAAGGCATTCTTGCTTTCCTATTTCTTTCTAGACCCCCAGCCCCGTGGAGGGGCCTGGGGGATCGGTCAGATAGTCGCCCAGCATCTTGAGCACCTTGCCGCGGTGGCTGAGGGCGTGCTTTTGGTCGGGGGTTAGGTCGGCCATGGTGCATTTGAGGTCGGGGAGGTAGAAGATCGGGTCGTATCCGAAGCCTCCGTTTCCGCTCGGCTCGCTGGCGATTTGGCCTTCGCAGGTGGATTCGAACGTGCGGGTGGGGGATTCTTGGTCGCCGGATTCGGGGAAGAAGGCGGTCGGCTCGGTGAGGGCGATGCAGCAGCGAAATCTTGCTGTTCGTTTCTCTTCGGGGACGTCTTTGAGGAGGTCGAGGATCTTGGCCATTTTCTGGGGGAACGGGAGGTCTTCTCCGGCGAAGCGTTTCGAGTAGAGGCCGGGGGCGCCGTCCAGGGCGTCGATCTCTAGGCCGGCGTCGTCGGCTAATGACCACTCGCCGGTGAAGGCGGCGGCGGATTCGGACTTGATGGTGGCGTTTTCGGCGTAGGTCTTTCCTGTTTCTTCCGGCTCGGGGGCGCCTTCGTAGTCGGCCAGGGTTCGGAATTCGATTTGGGGGAATTGGGTGGAGAGGATTTGGACCATCTCGCCGGCTTTCTTGCGGTTGTGACTGGCGATGACGAGGCGGGTGAACGGGGGCATTCTTTAGGCCTTTTACCCTGGGGATGGGTGTTGGGCTTCTCCTTTTGAAGGCAACCACAACGGCACAACGAGCACAACGAGTTCACGACGTGGTTTTAGCCTTGAGCTTTGAGCCTTAAGTGCCGACCGGCTTACCGTTCGCCCAGTTGGCGATTCGGTCTTTGAGGACGGTTCGGAACCTCGGGTCGACTACTTTGACGACGGTGTAGTTGGCGTATTGGTCGGGTTTGATGTTTTTAGTCAGCTGAGGGTCCGTCGAGTTGGAAAGGGTGCTGAGTTGGACAAGGCCGCGGCGGCATCGGCGGTAGGTGCCGGGGAGGGCGGTGTCTCGCCATCCGTCTTGGATCAGTTCGGTTTTCGCGGCTGCGAGGACAGTTGTGTAGGGCTTATCCAGGAGGTAGTAGCGGACGTCCATTCCAGGGCCGATGGGTTGGGGCTGGACTTGGATTTTCTTCGCAGTCTGGTTGGCGAGGAAGTTGAAGGTTCTCGGTTGTGACGCCGCAAGCAAGCCGACGGAGATGAAACCGACGACGAAGAGGACGCCGGCGAGGACAAGGAGCGCGTTTCGGAACTTCACCTATTTGGGTGAACAACGGGTGTGCCGCGAATGGTTCCGCGAAAGCCTTTCTAACGAGACTCCTAAGGCACCGCCGCCAACCTGGAATCGTCACGATCTCTCAAGTCACTCCCACTGCCGTTTTTCGGCGTAGGGTTGGCTGGTTTCCGCGGTGGCTTGGGTGGATAGAGTTGGATCATGTGTTGACGGTGCAGTACAGCCCAGAGAAGGCAGATGACGTCGTCTTTGTAGATGTCGGTGTGTCCGCCTCCCGAGGCGACGGCTCCTTCGTAGATCATTTTGCTGGCATCGATATTGACGATCGAGCGCCCGTCCGCTAGTCCCGGAAGAACGGGCGGATCGGCAAGAGAGGCGTATGGCAGTGGGCGATGTACGTGATTACAGGTGCAGCCGCCGCGACAGGGTATATGAACGTCTGCCTGGGGCAGATCGCTCTCGGTGCCGTCGTCCTTGATTTTGGAGAATCCGACGCTGCCAGCAGCCATGCGGCCAGCATTTGCGGCTGGGTAGTAGAAGCCGTTCGCGCTGTCCGCTTCGGAAAAGATCGTAGCGAGCGTGCTTGTTACGTGGTTCACCGTGTTGGACTCCTTTTTGAACCAGGCACTTGCAAAGGCGCCTTCAATCGCGCAAAGCGTATGGATGGATCGGTCTTGTCCCCATCCATTTTCCTTCGCTCTTGCAAGCTCGCGCGCGACATTCACAACGAGTAGTCCGCCAAAGCTGTGGCCGACGATATGAAGCCTCATCTCGTTAGGGAACTTGGGGCTTTTCAGGATTTCAACAAGTGATTTGGCGACAACAAAGCCCGAGTTAACGCCCCTTCTTTGCATATCGAAGAAAGCTAGCTGGTTGTCGAAGGCTCGGGAAAGGCCGTCCCAAAACGATTCTGGGTCTTCGACTTTTCGGAGGATCCGATTTGGCCATCTCGCAAGACCGGCGAGCCAGTAGTTGAGGGAAAAGTTGAAGCGATTGCTCTCTTTGCGGCGTTCACTGAACAGCCACATGTGAAGCGCCGGCCATACGACGACGTATTCGAGGAGAAGAAGGACGATGAGAGGCAGGGCAAATGCCACTTCGGTTATCAGCCAAAAAACGCCGGTGAACCAGCCTATACCGGATCTGAAGCCACCTTTCTTAAATGCGAGAGTGATGGCAATAAACAAAGCAAATAGAACAAATGCGAGCAGGCTAATGGCTGCGTAAGTGGAGAAGCCTGCAGCCGCTACGGCTACGTATTTGTTCGTCAAGGGCAAGAACCAGCTGTGGATTCCGAAATAGAGTTTGGCAATCCAAGTCAGCGGCAAGGCTGCGTAATGCTTAACAAGTGGCTGGCCCAACACTGCCCCGATGCCCGCCGCGCCCACGATGAATTTGAGAAGGAGGGTTAGCCGCAGCAGCAAGCCGGCGAACGGCCTGGGAGGGTTGTCTTGGACACCACGCACTCCCTTCGCTATGGCTTCATCGTAACACGACCAGGCGGCGGCAACCCTTGCGGCGTGCATCGTTTCATCGTCCGAGGTTGCGGGCTCTTCAGCGAGTCTCATTCTCTTAAATGCAAGCCCCAGTTCTGCCGAAGTCTTGTTTAGGGTGTCATCGACCTTTGTATCAGGCGCGGACAATGCTGAGAAGAGTTCAAAGGCGTCCTCGAGGGTGTTCTGGCTAAGCGGGACGGACATCTGAAAACGCTCTTTGGCGATACGCAGGAAGTCGGTCTTGTCGCGACGCCCGCTGAGGTCGGTCCAAGCGTCCTTTCCTGGGTCTGAAGACCAGTGGATGCAGAGGAAGAGCGGATTGTAGTTGTCAGGAACCGGAAGGCGGCCGCGCATCTGCAGTCGAAGGGTTCGGCTGATGAGGCGGTCGTAGCTTGAGACGCCGCTGAAATAATTGCGATGCCAGCCATGGCTCAGGACGTAAACATCGCTAAATGGCTTCCCAGCGGCCGCGACGGCGTCCTTGATTCGCGCCATTGAACCAACGTAATCTCGATCCTTTTCGGCCCTGGCGACGGAGCCGTTGTCCGTGCGGGTGAGGATTGGGACGGGCAAGACGAAATACGGCCTTGCTGAGCGAAGGTCGCTTTTGTCGGGGCCCAGTTGAAGGTCTGGCAGCGCGCTGGACATGCAACCATGTTACAGCATTCTTCGGCTTTTCGCCACTAAAGTCCTTAGACTTTTAGATATCAGACGCCCAATACTTCTTTCTGAGCCTTGATCAGTTCGTCGATTCCTTTCTTGGCTAGCTTAAGCATCTTGCCTAATGTCTCGGCGCTGAAGGGGTCTTGTTCGGCGGTGCCTTGGATTTCGATGAACTTGCCGGACTCGGTCATGACGACGTTCATGTCGGTTTCGGCCTGGCTGTCCTCGTCGTAGTTGAGGTCTAGGACTTCCTGCTTGCGGTAGATGCCGACGCTGATGGCGG
>JANYLD010000377.1 GCA_025363835.1 Armatimonadota bacterium | reverse complement strand
GATTCAAGCGAATGTCGTGGGCTCCAACAGCGCCGGCACATTAGGGTTTAGCGATAGGGCGACGGCTTCTGAGTACCTTGAAGCATTGAAGGCAGACAGCCAGGTGGACTATGCCGCCATCTACGAGCCGAACGGCGCATTGTTCGCTCAGTACGTGCGAACTTCGAGCCCGTTCAAACCGCCTCCCAAACTTGCGGCGCGTCAAGCCTTCCAGCCCGGACAACTGCACGTCGTGGCCCCTATTGTTGTCAAAGGGGAGACGGTGGGCACCGTTCTCGTCGTCGCAAACCAATCGGACCTCGATGAGCGCCGAACCAGCCTGTTCCTCACGATGGTCGCGCTCGCCTTTGGCTCCGTGGTGATCTCCGTGATCGTCGCCAGCCGCCTTCTTGTCGTCATCACGAGACCCATCAATGCCCTTGCGAGCACGATGGCAAACGTTTCGGAGAGCAAGGACTACACGATGCGCCTCGAAGCCAGTGGGTTGGAAGAAATCGACCACCTGGCCCACGACTTCAATGAAATGTTGAAGGAGATACACAACCGTGATCAAGATCTGGAGAGGGCTCTGAGCGACGCAAAGGATTTGGCGGAGGCCGCCCAAGCAGCGACCTACGCAAAATCCCAATTCTTGGCCAACATGAGCCACGAAATCCGGACTCCAATGAACGGCGTCATCGGCCTAACGTCGATCTTGTTGGAGACAAACCTCGACGAGGAGCAAGCCGACTTGGCAAGGACAATTCAATCTAGCGGCGAAGCGCTCCTGTCGGTTATCAACGACGTTCTCGACTTCTCCAAAGCGGAAGCAGGAAAGATCCAACTGGAACATGAAGACTTCTCCCTCAGCGTCCTGATCGAAGAAGTGGTGGACCTCATGGCTCAAGCGGCGCGGGAAAAGGGCATCGAGTTGATGTGCTACACGGACCAAGCGGTCCCTGCCGTGCTCAATGCAGACTTTGGCCGGTTGCGGCAGGTCATCTTGAACCTCGTGAGCAACGCGATCAAGTTTACGGTTGAAGGCGAGGTAGTGCTTGAAGCGAATCTGCTTGAGGTGGCTGAAGGCAGCGCGATGATCGCCGTCAAAGTTAAGGACACAGGGATCGGCATACCCATAGAACAGCAGACCAAGGTGTTTGAGAGCTTTACCCAAGCCGACGGCACCAGCACGAGACGGCATGGCGGCACCGGACTGGGGCTTACGATTAGCAAGCAGATCGTCGAAGCAATGGGAGGCACCATCAGCCTCCATAGTGAGCCGGGCGTCGGAACGGAATTCACTTGCACTCTGCATTTGGACGTAGTCCAGCAAAACCAGGAGGGCCCGGAGCCCTTGGCGGGTCTGCGCTTGCTCGTGGTGGACGACAACGCCACCAATCGCAGGATCATCCAGTCCCAGCTTCGAGGCTGGGATTGTCAATGCGATCTTGCCACAAGAGGAGACGACGCGATCAAGATGCTAAACGAAAAACCGTCCGGCTTCTACGCGGCCATGATTTTGGACATGAACATGGCCGGCTTGAACGGTATCGAGACGGCCGAGCAAATACGACAAACGGTTGGCTTCAATCAATTACCCATCATCCTCTTGTCCTCTTTGGGACCGATCCGATCCCACGAGGAACTCCGCGCTCTGGGCATCAACGTCGGACTGGCGAAACCAACGCGGCCTGCTCGCCTTCACAATGCGCTGTTGTTAGCTCTGAACCGAATCCGGGTGGAGGAACGAAATTATCAGGGCTCACAGTCTCGATCCGGCGACCTCAACATTCTTTTGGTCGAGGACAACCCTGTCAACCGCAAACTGGCTGAGCGCGTGCTGGCACGTCTGGGCTTTGAAGTTGACACGGCGGTTGACGGAACAGAAGCCATCCCTCTGGCAAAGAGCAAGCGATATGACGCAATTTTGATGGACGTCCAAATGCCGAAAATGGACGGGTACACGGCAACCGGGCTTATCCGCGCGCTCCCGGGAGATGTGGGCAAATGGGTCCCGATCATAGCCATGACCGCGAACGCATTAGAGGGTGACCGGGAGCGATGCCTGGCCGCCGGAATGGACGACTACATCGCCAAGCCTTTCACCCAGGACCAGTTCAAAGAAGTCATCGAGCGGTGGTGCCGCCGAGCAGCTTAACCTCACTTCAGCACGGCCAAAGGACCCGGTTGGCCATTTCAGACTTGTCAATCTGAACGCACAAACCGGATGGATAAGTGCAGTTTTCAAGGTGTCATATACAATGAATGGTTGCTGAGAATTGCTCACACTGCCAAGAATAAGGAGCTTTGGATCGCCGAAGCTCTTCAAAACGGCTCCATTGAGTCTCCTTGCTTGGTCTATGACCTAGAGGCTATCGACCGTGTCTTGGAGCTGTTTGCACGCCATCTCCCCGAGGTCGAGCTGTTCTACTCCGTTAAGGCTAACGACGACCCCACAATCCTGCAATATCTGAGGGGGCGCGGCTTGGGTTTTGACGTCGCGTCGGTCAACGAGGCCACTGCGGTTATGGCATCGGGTGGCGCCCCTCAGGACATGATCCTCTCGAACACGGTGAAAAGTCCGAACTGCATCAGAGAAGTCTTTAACCGACGAATATCAGCCACGACAATCGACAGTGAATATGACCTAAGGGCCGTCGCCTTGGAGTCCACGTTCCACACATTCCGCCCTAAAATTCTGGCGAGGATAAAGCTCCCGGCGAGGGGAGTCGAGATCAACTTAAACGAGAAGTTTGGTTGCTCCCACGAGACGGCGGGCTATCTGCTCCAAAAGGCAAAAGACCTCGGGCTTCCGCCTGATGGTATCCACTTCCATGTCGGCACGCAATGCAGAGATGTGGAAAGCTACCGCGCCGGCATCGAGGCCGCAATGGAAGTTTTGCGTTCTGTGAGGCGAGAGTCAGGCCTGGACCTGCGAACCATTGATATCGGCGGCGGCTTCCCTGACGAGATTGTTGCCGACGAGCGTGGCGGGCTCAATAAGTTCTTCACCGATCTTGGCCACATTGTCAATTACGCCCAGGCGCTAGGATTTAATATCATTGCCGAACCCGGGCGAGTCATCGCATCCGGAGCCGGCATAGCCGTCTCCCAGGTAATCGGTCGAAATGTCCATGAGGACCGGGAGTGGCTGTACCTCGACGATGGCATCTACGGGCTCTATTCAACCGCTTACTACGAAAAGCGCCGGTTTGGCTTCGTACCTGTCGATCAAAAGGAAGGCGAGATGATGTCCTACGTGCTCGGGGGGCCAACATGCGATTCCCTTGATGTCATCGGAACGGACGTTGTCCTACCGAGCGACATGAAGCCAGGAGATTACGTCATGGCCTACCACGCGGGCGCCTATAGCGTCTCCGTTAAAAGTCACTTCAACGGGATGGGCAACATCACGACGGCCGTTTCGCAGCACGCCGTAGTGCATGCCGAGGAAATGACGCCGAAGCTGCTCATCGTTGGAGATTGAGCTTGGCGTCTCTGTACGAAGACCACTACCTCCAGTGTTACTGGCCTGCGCGCCCCAATAATCCAGATATGTGGCTGGACAACCTCGAATTGCTCCAAGCTTACTTTCACGCCGCCGAGCAAGTCCTCGCAGGTGAGGGAGCCAAAGTCGAGGCATTGGACATCTCCACCGGCCCTTGCCTTGCTCCACTGATGGCAACCATGCGTTGTATCGACCGCGTTCAACTTTCGGACTTCGATTCCTCTAATCGGGAGCATATCGCCCGATCCGACATCGGTTACTGGACGGAGTACGCAAACGAGCTGGTTAGGCTCTTCCCGGACCATGGCCTTGAGCGCACCCAGCTCCTAAGCGCTCTTGACGGAATGAGACTGCAAGCTCCGCCATTGGATGTCGACCTCAGGCGCACTCCAATCTTCCTCCCGGACATCGTAGCGCCAGATTCGGTCGGTCTGCTGACCATGCATTTCGTCGTCGACTCGATCTGCAAAACCACCGAGGAATGCTTTGAAATGCTGGCTAGGTCGCTGAGGTTGGTCCGTAAAGGTGGCTGGCTCCTCTTAAGCGCGCTTATCGACAGCAAGGGCTGGCAACTTGGTGACAACATTGAGCCGAGTCCTAATCTTAGCGAAACCGAAGTCGACAACTTTTTGACGGCTCGCCACTTCGAGGTAATTTCAAGAACCCGTTCAATCCATAAACCTAGACAAATCTACGACGGCGGATGGACTGTATTCCTCGCTCGCAAGGAAGCTGGTTAGCCTTGGGCGCTCACCACAATTCTAAGAATCAAACCCATGGAGGGGATTCGTCTTTAGAGTCGTCGGCCGGCCAGCCGCCGCTTCAAAGGCGCTGAATCTGATGATCAATTACAAGCAAGTTCCACTGGAACTCCCATCGCTCGTGTCTTCATACAACGAGTGGGACCCTCTCGAGGAGGTCATTGTCGGTCGCGTGGAGAAAGCCCAGATCGCGATGAGAGATCGGAGTCTTTTTGCGGTCGAGTATGGCGATTGCGGAAACCTCGCAAGCACACCGACCGGCCCGTATCCGGCCGAGGTGATCTCCGAGACCCAAGAGCAGCTTGAAACCTTGGTGGAAATGTTTGAGAAGAGCGGAGTGCGTGTCCGTCGCCCAGAGGTTTATGACCACACAAAGCATTTCGGCTCGCCCGATTGGCGCACCGACGGCCAATACAACTATTGCCCCCGAGATCTCTTTGTCGTCGCCGGCGAAACGATCATCGAAGCGCCAATGACCCTCCGCGCGCGGCAGTACGAGACCAATTCTTTCAAGCCAATCCTGCGAGAGTACATGGAGAGCGGTTCCAAATGGATCGCGGCGCCAAAGCCGCTTCTGCTTGACGAAGACTATTTCACCAACTCGGACCGCGACCTTGCCATCTCAGAATCCGACCCGATCTTCGACGCCGCCAACGTCCTCCGGATCGGCCGAGACGTGCTTTACCTTGTTTCGGATAGTGGCAACCGCATGGGCGCCAGGTGGCTCCAGACCGTTCTTGGGAACGAGTATTGCGTTCACGCCATCCAAGGTCTTTACAGCGGCACCCACGTTGACACCACCCTTACGCTCGTCCGTCCCGGCCTCGTCGTGGTCAACGCGCTGCGGGTCACCCCACAAAACCTTCCCCGGATTTTCTCCAAGTGGGACGTGATCTACCTCGGCGAAGTGCATGACATCGGCTACACGAACCTCCCCTACGCATCCGAGTGGATTGGCATGAACTTCATGATGCTGAACCCTAATACGGCCGTCGTAGACGGCACCCAAAGCGCACTCATACGAGAGTTGGAAGCTCACGGCATCGACATTGTCCCCATGCATCTCTCCCACGCCCGCACTCTCGGCGGCGGCATGCATTGCGTGACGCTCGATGTGAGGCGCCAAGGCCAGTTGGAGGATTACTGTAGCTAGCTTTTCAGACTTTGCGGAGTCGTGGCTCATTCCTCTTGCGGGGGCCCTGCTCTTCACCATCGCAAACGTATGCGTAAAGCTCTCCCTCGGCAAAGACCGCCAGTGGCTGATGTTCGCCGCCTTCGGCGGTTCGGTGGCCGCCTACTGGCTGTTCCGGCGAGTCTGCATCGCCAAGGGTTTGGCCGTTACAGAGGGCGTCTTTGGCTCGCTGATCACAGTTTTGACCGTAGCCATTGGACTGATGATGTTTAAAGAATCGCTTTCGGCAAAGCAGATGGCCGGCCTGGGCCTAATTCTTGTCGGCCTCTTTCTTATCCAATGACCAGTTCGTCTCATCCTCCGGCCGCCACGCGGTGACGTCAACAAACACATCCGCAACGAATGGCACCGCTTCGCGGATCAGGTGGTCCAAAACGTCCATCTCCTTGGCCAGTTCATCCACCGTTGAACAGGCCGGCAGGATCTTGGCGACCACGACGGCCTCTTCCGGCCCGGTATAGATGGCCTGTAATCCGATGACCTCCCTTATGCCCGGTGAATCTTGCATCAGCTGGTGGATCTGCTTGAGCAAGACTTCCGGAAGTGACCGGCCAATCAGGAAAGCGGCCAAGGGCCGGGCAAGGCCAAGAGCGGTTAGCGCCAACAGGAGGCCGATCAGAAGCGAGGCGCAGGAGTCAGGAATATTCGAGCCGACGATCCGGCTCACAAACAGCCCCAAAGCCGCTAGCACAGTTCCGATCAGGGCAGCAGAATCTTCGACAACGATCGCACGGAGGATCGGGTCGCTCGATATCCGCAGGTATCGCCAAACAGACAGCTTTCGCTCCTTCGCCTGGTCTCGAGCCTCGCCGATCCCCTGGAAGAAGGAGACCCCATCCGCCACAAACGCGACGCCCAGCACGATAAATGCAACCGTCGCGTTTCCGGTTACCTTGCCGTTGCCGAACTGCCTTATAGCGAGGCCGATGCTCACGCAGCCGCCGATGATGAAGGAAGCCATCGCCGCCACAAACGCCCAAAGAAACCGTTCGCGGCCATGTCCAAAAGGGTGGTCCTTGTCCTGAGGCATCTTCGAGCGTCCGAGAGAGACCCCCAGAAGCACTTCATTGATGCAGTCGGCAAAGGAGTGCCCAGCTTCTGCAAGCATAGCGGCAGAGCCGGTCATCACTCCGGCAACCAGCTTGGCGATTGCAATAACGATATTGCCGGCAAGCGCGATAAAAATTGTGCGCCGGTGATTGACGCCGGTTGCCGACCTTAGCGCCGCTCTTGAGCGACGCGGCGGAAGACTCCGTAAACCATTTCTGCTCGCCAATGCCGTCCTCTCTCTCCGAAGCGTTTACAATCCTGCAGACTAACTTAAAGGGTCCATATACAAGGCTACCGGGATCACGAATGGAGATTTGATGGCTTCACCATTTATATTTCAGGCCCGAATCGACCATCAAGGTGACAATCGTGGCGCCGGGCCCCAATCGATTCCCAACCCGCAAAGCGGCCACCACATTTGCTCCAGAAGACGTCCCCGCAAATACCCCCTCTTCTCTGGACAGTCGCCGAGCCATCGCCTTTGCTTCCTCCGTGCTAACCGACTCGATTTCGTCCACGAAAGAAGGATCCAAAAGCGGCGGCAAGAATCCAACTCCGATCCCCTCGATATCATGCGGACCGGCCTCTCCGCCAGACAAGACCGGAGACTCTGCCGGTTGAACCGCAACGATGCGAACGCGGGGCTTGTGACGCCTCAAGACCGTGGCCACTCCTCGCAAAGAGGCCGCTGTTCCAACCGAGTGAACAAAGGCATCCACCTTCCCTTGCGTCTGGTCCCAAATCTCTTCGCCAAGTCCGAATAGCCACCGATACTGTCGAAGTTGTTCAACTGATCGTTCCAGTGCACTCCGGGTTCCTTCTCCATCTTTCGAGCCGTTTCGATCATCTCTAGAAACATCTTCTTTGTGCTAACCCCGCCCTCGCTCGGCACCAGAATCAATTCCGCGCCGTAAGCCTCCATCTGCTTTCGCTTTTCCAGGCTAAACGCATCGGAGGTGACGATTCGAATCGGATAGCCCTTCGCAGCGCAGACCATCGCCAAAGAAGCCCCGGTGCTTCCGCCCGTGTACTCCACCATCGTCCCACCCGGCTTCAAACGCCCGTCCGCCTCAGCCGCGGCAACCACCGCAACCGCCATCCGATCCTTCATGCTGCCTGTTGGATTTTCGCCTTCCAGCTTCACAAACAAGGCCGCACAACCGGCCGGCACAACGTTGCAGAGTTGAATCAGCGACGTGGCCCCAACCGCTCCAAGAATTCCCATTCCAAGAGTCTATTCGGCATTGGGGCCGACCTCCGGGACCTGACGATCCCACTCCTTGCAGCCTCTACAGCTCCAGGAGCATTGAAAACTACCCAAAAGCCTCCCTGTCCTCTATTTGAGCCCTAAGCAGGCGACAGAGGGAGCATCACGGACAGTATCGAGGTCAAACGATTTACGAGGCGATATGCCCTGTAAATTTGAGGTGTAAAACATGAAAGGGAACCTATTGAAGTTTGTTGCTGCCTGTGCTGTACTTGGTGCCACCGTCGGCTTCGCCAGCGCACAGAACAGTTGGTCTCGTGCTGTCACCCATCGTTCGAGTCAGAGCGATAGGGTCCGAGACCAAAAGTACATTCAAGGCCTTAAGCGCCACCATATGTATCGAAGGCTCGACAACTTCCAGGACCGGGAAGGTTATGCCCATCGGGATCGTACAGGGGGGAGCCGCTCCAACAGCGACTACATCCGTGACCAAAAGTACATCCAAGGTCTGAAGCGTCATCACATGTATGGCAAGCTCGACCAATACCAGGATAGCGAAGGTTACAGCGAGAATGGCCAAGACAACCGCGGCAAACACAAGGGCTGGACGAAGGGCCGTCACAACAAGCATCACGGCGTGGGCCCGGGCCAATATAGCGGCTAGCTTCGCTTAAAACGTAAGGCTCCTTTGCACGCCGTGGAGCACATGGACGATATTGTCGCAGGCTCAGAGATGAGCCTGCGACCTTCCTCCACACGGCACTGGAGCAAAGCGGCCGTTGTAACGTCTAACCTTCCAGCGGCGAGCCTTCACCGCCACTGAGGTCAGACATAACATGAACGGAAATTTTTTAAAACTTATTGCAGCCTGCGTGGCCCTAGGGTCTACCGCGGCATTTGCACAATCTCACCATAAAAGTTGGTACGAGGCGGTTGTCCATCACAATCAAAATCGCTCCTCGCACCACCACACGCGCGCCGATTACATCCGCGATCAGAAGTACATGGAAGGTCTGCGACGGCACCGTGAGTGGGCGCGGCTAGCTCAGTTCCAAGAGAGAGAGGGTTACCCTATGGATGCTCGTCACCGTGATAATGGGAATCACAGGGGCTGGACCCAAGGCAAACACCATGGCAGAGGCCATGGCCACGACAGAGGCTAACAGGAAGACGGTCGAAGATTGAAGGACGATTGGATCCCGGGCCTGAGCCCGGGATCAGAGTTCCAGGAAACCGGCCCTAAAACATGCGTTACTCGTTGAGGGCGCGTTCTTTCGCGCTCGTCGTGGTCTTAGCAGGGGTGGACAGCCTTCATCGAACTTCTGCAGTCCTACACTCCTCGGTTGGCCACGGAGCCTGGTTAGCCGGATTCTGCCGCTCGCGGCAGGCTGAACCAGATGGTCGTGCCCACGCCCTCTTGACTGAACACCCCGATCGAACCTCCCTGAGCTTCTATAGCCGCACGGCAGTAAGTGAGGCCGAGACCGGAAAAGGGGGTGCTCTCCGCGGATGGTGTTTCGGGTAGCACCTTTTCGAAGATTCCCAGGCGAACTTCATCGGTCAGGCCCATACCCGTGTCCGAAACAGACAACCGCACATGTTCTTCGTCCGAGGCCGCCTCGAGGTAAACGAGGCTGCCAATATCGGTAAAGCGGATCGCGTGCATTAAGAGGTTCTCGATCACTCGCCGAAGCAAGGTGGGATCCCCGGTTACCCGCGGCAAATCCTCGGGCGCTTTTGCTTCGATGACGATGCGCTTCTCACCCGCGAACATCTCGACCCTGGCCAAGCAGATCGCCAAGAGATGCCGGAGGTTAACGGGTTTCAACTCTGGCTCGATCCGTCCTGTCTCCAAACGAGCCACATCAATAATGTCGTTAAGCCTGATTTTCAGGCGCTGAATCTCCTCGACTGCTTCCTCCGCCGCCCCCTCCGCCAACCGCCCGTCGGGTCCAGCCGCCTGCAATACAAAGCTCATCCTCTCCAGCGGCTCGGCGAGCTCTTCAACCAGAGCATCGGTCAACTCCTGTCTCGCTTGATGCTCCCGCATCACCTGCCGGGTCATATCCTTCAACTGGAACTCCCGCATCGTCATGTTGGCTAGTTCACGAAGGATCGACATCTCTTCCGTTGTCCAGTTCCGAGGCTTGGTGTCGATCACACAAAAAGATCCAACCGCCTCCCCTTCCGGCGTGATGAGCGGCATTCCCGCGTAAGCGACGATCTTAAATTCCGTCACGGCGGGACTGTCCTTAAACTTCGGATCTTGCCGTGCGTCAGGGATGATCAGAGGCCTGAGGCCCAGCACGACGTGCTGACAAAAGGAATAGCCGAGCGGCGTCTCCCGCTTGGAGGCAAACGGCTCTGGAAGGCCAAAGGAGCTTTTAAAAAACTGGCGGTCAGGTGCGATGATCGAACACAGTGCTACCGGCGCGTGCAGCAACGCCGCTGCAGCTTGCGTCAGGTGGTCTAATGCTTCCTCCGGCGGTGAGTCAAGTAGAGCCAATCTGCGCAATGCTGCCAGCCGTTTCGGATCATCCAGTGGAGAGCCTTTCATTTTCTTGATCCTTCGCTTGTACCCATGCTGACGACAGATATCTTAAGGTGGTGTGCTAGTCGTTATTTTTAGGGGCTAAAGACATTGTAAGCCGATCCACTGGGAGGCGGAGGCCCGCTTGCCCATCACATGAAGATTGAATCGAAGATGATGCGCAGGCAGGGACACAAGTTTTCGCCTGCAAAATGCGCTCGCCGCGCCACCACCGAACTCGGAATGAATCCACCGCCCGTCACCAAGAACTAAAACATGCGGATCTCGGCAAGACGGCATCGTATTCAGTGCCAACGATCAAACTGGCGTGGACGACTTTAATGCCCAATCCAGCAAAGCCATCAGCTTTGCAAACCCTCTCGCCGCTTGCTCCGGATGGTGGACCTCTCTTCCCGCAACCATCCACCCGTGCTGCGCTCCCACATAGACCTCGCTCTCAAACGCTCCTCCCCACCCTGCCAATGCTCGGTCAAGCGACTCAATCGCCTCCGCGGGCATGCTCCGATCATTTTCCGCATGTCCGAAGTAAAGCGGCGCCTTGATCTGCGGTAGCAAGAGATGCGGACTATCTTCCCCGTCCGTTACCAGCCCGCCGCCGTGAAACGAGGCCGCGGCCCCAATGCGATCGGATCGTGCTGCCGCAATCCGAAGCGCGAATTTGCCCGAAAAACAGAAACCGACGACCCCCATGGGTCCACCCCCTATATAGGGCTGGGAGGCAAGAAAGTCAACAAAGCTCGACCCGTCTCGATCCATCGCATCGGGCGTTAAAGGCGCAGAGAGCTCCTTGAACCGGTTCATCGTTCGCTCCGTGCCAAAGTCTGGCTCAAAGTCAAATACCGGCGGGAGTGCGGTTCGATAGAAGATGTTTGGCGTTAATACAACGTAACCGCCCCTGGCGATTCGTTCAGCCAGGTCGTCGGTTGCGGCGCGAATGCCGAAAATGTCCGTTAGGTGAATAACGGCGGGCAAAGGCTGGTCCGTTACCGGCCGGATCACCTGGCCATCGATCGAGCCATCTTGACTTGGAAAAATAACGGGCTGCGAGATCATTGGCTCTCATATTGGTCCATTTACCCGCAGTAACTCCAAGAACCGTCCCTAACCGTCGCACGTCCAAACCTTGGAGCCCGCACAACGAGGACCGCACGCGGGATCCAGCCCTCGCTCTCGGAGCAAGCAACTCGGGAATCTGGGAAGGACGCTTTCGATGAACTTCAAGAACCCTGCTAGGTTGACGGCGCTTGCCGCTCTCTCCCTGCTCTTCGTAATTCCGGTTTTGTCCGGAGCGCAAAGCCAGTCTGTGCACCAGGATAGGAACCTTAACAGGGGTCAAGCGCGGGCCACCGCTGCTCCTCAGGCCCATGCCCAGAGAGAAATCGTGAGAACACCGACCTTCGTTCAGCGGCCACGTCCAACCGTACCGGCCAGGAACATGCCTGTTCAGCGATTTCAACCGCCTCAGCAGATCAACCATCCTCCAGTCTTCAACCGGCCTCCAGTCCAGCTTCCCGTGCGACAACAACCAATTTACAACGTCCCACTTCGCCGCCTACCGGTTTACCAAGCGCCGGTTCGCCAACAACCGATCTACAACACCCCGCTTCGCCGGCAGCCGGTCTACCAAGCGCCTATTCGCCAGCAACCCCGCTATAACGCCCCTGTTCGACAACAGCCGCCCACAATCCAGCAACAGCCAAAGGACATTCAGCTTCAGAGACGGCCGGTCACCCCTCAGGCCAGCTACAACCGTCCGCCTCGCAAGCCGAGAACGCCAACGGCGCCGGTGAACCTCAGTCAGAGCATATTCACCAACACCAACTATGGCCGTCAGTACGACAACGGCGTGCGATTGAGAAAGGGAAAACGGGTTGACTCGGATTGGGAAAAGCGATACTTCCGCAGAGGCTATTGCCACTTCCCCTATTACCGGCCCGTCTACACGCGCAATATCACTTACGTGTCGCCGTTCGGCTTTTACTATGGAGTCTGCGCTCCCTATATCAGCTCTTCGGTGGTAAACATCTACCCCCCCGCTGTTGAGTTTGTTGACGTTCCCGTTTACAACGGCGATAACTGTGTGGGCTTCGAGGACTCTGGGGATCAGAACTTCCTGAACGATCCCAGTCTGGACTCAGAGGAGCCGGGTCTTGCTAACGCCATCGACCAATTAAGAGAGACCTTCCAAGATGGAGACATCAACGCGCTCGTCGCCCTCGTCGACCCGAACATCGACATTGCGATCTACGAGCGAGGGCGATACAAATATTCGATGTCTGGCGACAATTATCTTGACCTCACGCGAGACGCCATCAAAAACGCCCCGACAGTACAGTTCTCGATCGACTCTGTGCACCAGACCTCCCCTACGGTTTTCACTGCATCGGGCAGGCACGTCTATCGAGATCCGTACGAAAATGAACAAACCGTGTATGTCAGCTTCGGACTGCAGGACATCGGTGGCCAATGGACACTAACTCAGGTAGAAACCGCGCCCGCCCGGTACCGGTCGCTGACTCCGTAGGTTGCACAATGCAGGAGTCTTCCCCACGTGCCGGCAAAGTGGCAAAGGGCCGATTGGGCACGACTTGCTCCATTGGATCAAACGCTTTTTCATATTCGGTCCGCTGACTTAGAAAAGGCTAGTTCGTCTGCGGGGCAACCGTTCATAGTAAAGAACACCTATGAGCACCCAAGCCCTTACCGATCTCCCCGCCTGGAAAGCCCTAGGAGGCCACAAGGACACCGTCGGAAAAACCCACTTAAGGGACTTCTTCAACGAAGATCCAACCCGCGCCCAAACGATGTCGGTGGACGCCACCGGCATCTTCCTCGACTACTCCAAGAATCGCATCACCACCGAGACCCTCAACCTCCTCCAACAACTCGCCAAAGAGTCCAATTTAGACCAGAAGATTGCCGCGATGTTCAGCGGCGAAAAGATCAACACGACCGAAAACCGGGCCGTGCTCCATATCGCACTCCGCGCTCCCAAGTCGCAGCAGATATTTGTCGACGGCCAAGACGTCGTCCCTCAAGTCCACGCGGTCCTCGACAAAATGGCCGACTTCTCGAACCGCGTCCGCAGCGGCCAATGGACCGGCCACACGGGGAAGCGCATCAAAACAGTCATCAACATTGGCATCGGTGGCTCAGACCTTGGTCCCGTGATGGCCTACGAAGCCCTGCGGTTTTACTCGCAGCGAAACCTCGCTTGCCGCTTTGTGTCCAACGTAGACAGCACCGACTTTGTCGAGGCAACCCGAGACCTCAGCCCAGAAGAAACCCTCTTCATC